>DASUPZ010000408.1:0-3839 GCA_036280855.1 Pyrinomonadaceae bacterium
GAAGTTCAGCTATCGCGTAGGAGTCGGCGACGAGGAGCGAGAGGTGATTCCGATCGGCAAGCCCATCCCCGGTGCGGCGGCCCTCGTAGTTGACGAAAAAAACCAACCGTGTTTGCCCGGAATCGTTGGAGAGATCTACATCCGCACGCCGTATCGTTCGCTCGGCTACTACAACCAACCAGAGTTGACGGCAGCGGTGTTCATACCGAACCCGTTCTCCACGGATGCGAATGACCTGGTCCATAAGACGGGCGACATGGGACGCGTGTTGGAGGATGGCAACTTCGAGTACCTGGGGCGACGCGACGAGCAGGTGAAGGTACGCGGCGCGCGTGTGGAACTGAAGGAAGTGGAGAACGCGGTGCGCGGTCAGGCCGGCGTATTGGACGTGGCGGTGATCGAGCGTGAGGACGGCAGCGGTTACACCTACCTGTGTGCGTACCTGGTGCTTGCTGAAGACGTGCAGGCGGTCGACGTCGCGGAAGGTTTGGCGCAGGAACTGCCGGACTACATGGTGCCGAGCGCATACGTTGAGCTGCCGGAGTTACCGCGGACGATCAGCGGAAAGGTGGACCGGCGTGCATTGCCGGTGCTGGCAGGAGAAGGTGGCGGAGCGGAGTATGTGGCGCCGCGGACGGCAGTGGAAGAATTGCTGGTAGAGAGTTGGCGGCAGTTGCTCAGGAGAGACCGAGTCGGCATCGACGATAACTTCTTCCGGCTGGGCGGGCACTCGCTGCTGGCGACGCAGGTGATGTCGCGCATACGAAGGACCTTCCAGATAGACGTACCGCTTCGTGTTTTGTTTGAGGCGCCCACCGTGAAGCAGCTGGCTTTGATCGTGACGCAAATGCAAGCCGAGCAGGCAGACGCGGATCACGTCGGCTCAGAGATCACCCGGCAACAGGGCGAGCGCTGCACTTTCCCTCTCTCATTCGCGCAACAGCGGCTGTGGTTTTCGGATCAGTTGGAACCGGGTAATCCGGCTTACAACATCCCTGCCGCATTCCGGATGACCGGACGCCTCGACGTCGCAGCCCTCGAACGAGCCTTCAATGAGATTACGCGACGGCACGAAATACTAAGGACCAGGTTTGTGATGGTGAACGGCCAGCCGGTGCAGATGATCGCGCCGGCGGACGCAACGAGTCTTCGATTCATCGACCTCAGCGAACTGCTTGAAACGGAGCGAGACGCTGAAGTGCGGCGTTGGACCACCACCGAGTCGCAGCAGCGTTTCGATCTGTCGAGGGGACCTCTGCTGCGGGTCGTCGTACTGCGATTAGGCGAAGACGATCATGTGCTGTTGTTTACCATGCATCACATCATCTCTGATGGATGGTCCATGGGTGTCATCGTCCGTGAAGTGACTGCCCTTTATGACGCTTACTGCAACGAGCGCCCTTCACCATTGCCCGAGTTGAACATCCAGTATGCAGATTATGCGGTGTGGCAGAGACAATGGTTGCAAGGATCTGTTTTAGAGACACAGCTTGCTTACTGGAAGTCGCGGCTGGGAACGAAACTTACCGCGCTGGAATTGCCCACCGACCGCCCTCGTCCGGCGGTCCGCACAAACGCAGGCGCGACGCAATACTTCACTCTCTCAGCCGAGCTCTCAACCGCACTAAACGAACTGACTCGCCGGCATGGAGTGACATTGTTCATAACGCTGCTGGCCGCCTTCAAGACGTTACTCTGGCGATACACGGGACAGGACGACATCGTGGTCGGCTCACCAATCTCCGGACGCAATCGCGTCGAGACCGAATCGCTGATTGGATTCTTCATCAACACGCTCGTCCTGCGCACCGATTTCTCAGGTGGTCCCACCTTCGTTGAACTGCTTCAGCGCGTGAAGGATGTAACTCTCGGCGCGGAGGCGCATCAGGACGTGCCGTTTGAAAAGCTCGTCGAAGAGTTACAGCCTGAGAGGCAGGGTAACTATGCCCCGTGGTTTCAGGTGTGGTTTGTTCTGGAGAACGCCGCGATGAACAGGCCGTCGACGAAGCTGCCTGAATTGACCATAAGCCACATGGGCGCGGCGACCAAAACAGCTCAATTTCCTTTGACGCTGGCGATGTCAGAATCCGAAGAAATGATCGGAGGAGGACTGACGTACAGCACCGACCTCTTCGATGACGACACGATCTCTGAAATGGTCGACAGATTTATCGGCTTGCTTGAAGGTGTAGTTGCACATCCCGATTCGCAGCTGCTGGAGATTCCGCTTGATAAGAATGAGCCGGCGAACCTGCCTGCCAACCTCGATATTTATGAGGCCGAGTTCAGTTTGTGACAGGATTTACAGGATTTTCAGGATGAACAAGATATGACAAACGATCTATACCGGTTGGCGGATTCAACCACCATTGAGCCACTGGTTGGCAGATGGGCAGCCTGGGCCAACGTTATCGCGCCGGTGGCGAGCAGTCTTCACTTGAAGAATTATCAAATCAAGCTGCTGGAATCTTTCCTGAAGGATCCGGGCGTGCATGAAGAGGCGTGTCAAAATCCGAGACTGCGTAGTGGACCATTCGTTGATATCAGTCCCACGAGAATTGACGAAGTGCAACAACTCCTCACATCCACGAAAGCGGGCCTGCAGGAAAATCTCGAACTCGCGAACAGCCTGATACAGTTTCACAATCTTCTCGCGAAAGAGACTGCCGGAGCGAGCCTGGAACCCTACTACCAAAGACTGCCGCAACCGCTACACGGATACGTCGAATTGCTCTACGACTATTACGATCATCCGATCGTACGTTGCGTCGAAAGCCTGCTTTATGAAAGTCCATACTATCGCGATGCGCGGCAGTCGTTCCGAATCTTCACGGAAATAAGTGACCACTCGCGTCCTTTTTTCCAAAGCACCCCACGGCTTCAAGACAGTTCCCAGGTTGATTGGGCGATCCCTTTTGCAGATTCGCGTGTCGACGAGTTTTTCAGGTTGGACCACTCTCCCCAGCCTCTCGGGTACATTCGCGAAATGCTCGACCTTGATCCCGCTTCGGATCCGCTGCTCTTGTCGCTCTTATCGGACCAGCCCGTGCGTCCGCGCGAAAGATGGGACGATTCGGAAGTTCGCATTCGAACTCTCGGGCATGCCGCGGCATTGATTGAATGGAATGGTAATTCTATTCTCGTCGATCCTTACGTCAGCGTGACTCCGAGCGAAGGCGGGATTGAGCGCTTCAGCTATTCTTCTCTTCCTGAAAAGATCGATTACGTCCTGATCACACATCTTCACCAGGACCATTTTTGTCTCGAAACATTATTGCGCCTCAGGCATAAAGTCGACTGCGTGGTCGTCCCGCGTTCTTTTGGAATGTTCTACGGAGATCTTTCGCTCAAGCTGCTGTTGCGAAAGATCGGTTTCAGAAACGTAGTTGAGCTCGACTCACTCGAATCCATCGAGCTGCCGGGAGGTGAGATCATTGCCGTCCCCTTCCTGGGAGAACACGCTGATCTGCCGCATGGCAAAACCGGATACGTGATTCGAGCCGGACATCAGCAAATCCTTCTCGGCGCCGATTCCGACTGTCTTGACCGCCGCATGTATGAGCACCTGCGTCGTATTTTAGGACCAGTGCAAACAGTCTTCCTCGGCATGGAATGTGTGGGCGCGCCGCTGAGTTGGTCGTGTGGTCCACTGTTACCGGTGACACCTGAATTTGCGAAGGATCAGTCGAGACGATGTCATGGTTGCGACTCCCGCCGCGCGTTGGAACTGCTTCAGGCGGTTGGCGCCAACCGGATCTATATTTACGCGATGGGCCTCGAACCATGGATGGAGCACTTGCTGGGCTTGGCATACACAGAGGACGCTCAGCAAATCAAAG
>DASUPZ010000409.1:0-15961 GCA_036280855.1 Pyrinomonadaceae bacterium
GCGGAAGAAACTGCGCATCATAGTGCTCGTTCACGAAGACTTCGTGCCTCCGGATTCGTTGAACGGTCTTTCCGACAAAGAAAAGTTCGAACTGAAAACTGAGTTCGACGTCATCTCGACGTTGAAGAAGATGGGCCACGAAGTCTATCCGATTGGCCTGTACAACCAGCTCAACGTGATCGGCAACGCGCTCCTGGAACACAAGCCTCACATCGCTTTCAACCTCCTCGAAGAGTTTCACGGGTACCCGCTCTACGATCAGCACGTCGTCAGTTATCTCGAACTGATGAAGCAGGCCTACACCGGTTGTAATCCGCGCGGCATGACCCTGGCCCACGACAAGGCACTGACGAAGATGATCCTTTCGTATCATCGACTGCTCGTGCCGAACTTCGCTGTGTTTCCCATGAACCGGAAAGTGCGCCGGCCGAAACGTTTGAAGTTTCCCCTTCTGGTGAAGTCGATCAGTGAAGAAGGATCTGTCGGCATCGCACAGGCCTCGATCGTGCATGACGATGAAAAGCTGACGCAACGCGTCGAATTTATTCACAGGCAGAACAAGACTGCGGCGATAGCCGAGCAGTACATCAAGGGCCGCGAGATCTACGTCGGCGTCATTGGCAATCAAAACATTCAGACCTACGCGCCGTGGGAGCTCGTGATGGAAAAGCTGCCCGACGGCGCCGAGAACATCGCGACCCTGAAAGTGAAATGGGATCCTGCGTACCAGGAGAAAGTGGGGGTCGCGACGAGGGCCGCAGACCTGACCCCGGAACAAACAAAGACGCTCGAACGTCTCTCGAAGCGAATCTATCGCTACCTCTTTCTGAGCGGTTATGCGCGGCTCGATTACCGCATGACGGAGGAGGGCCAGTTTTATCTACTCGAGGCCAATCCAAACCCGCAGATCGCGCACAAAGAAGATTTTGCTGACTCGGCTGAGTATTCCGGCGTGCCTTACGATCAGTTGCTGCAGAAGATAATTACGGTAGGCCTGAACTACGGGGGACGGTCCATTTGAGCCTCACCGGAACCGTCGCCGCATTGCGACTTTAATCATTCCATACAGTCGGTTGTTAACTTTGGTTGTCAGGAGTTCTGTGCCCCATGACACTCGCTATAACTCTGCTTTTTACACTGAATCTATACCTGAAGTTGGCCCATAGACCACAGGTGTAACCCATCATTCTGAACAATTCTGTGAACTCTTTTCGGCCAAACCCAACTTTTACGGCGCGTTTCGTCACGAAACAGTCACATTGCCTGTTGAAGCACATAGGCCCAGCGGCTAAGATGCCAATGGCTTTGCGGTTTGCTCCCCTCACTTAGAAATACCAAAAAGTAAATAAAAACAAATTAAGGAAAAGGTGTTTCCCTGCTTATGGAGTTGAAAAAACTGTTCCCTCGTGCTTTGGTTGCGTTTTTAACCCTCGCCATTTGGTCCAGCACAGCATTAGCTCAAACCCGGCCACGAACCACAGCATCCAGCGACGTCAACGAAATCTCGTGCTCACCCGATGAGATGGCGGTGCTTGAAACGGCCGCGGAAACAAAGCCGGCCTGGGAAGTAAAACCGAAACCAACCATCAGTCTTGGACCATCCATAGCTTCGCCGAATTCCGGCTTCATCAATTTCGAGCCGCAACTGATGGCCGCGATCGATGAGCGACTCGGAGCTCGTTATAGCTGGGGAGCTGAAGGACCGGATCGCTTCGATTGTTCAGGGTTTGTGTGGAGTATTTTTCAGGCGACCGGGATCAGTTTTGAACGCGTGAGTGCGCGCCACATGTTTGCTCGCTTCGCTCCGGCGCCGGCCGAAGAGCAGTTCAAGTTTGGAACGCTCGTGTTCTTCGGTAACTTAACGCACGTCGGCGTTGTTGCTGATGAGAAGGGGTTCTATCACGCCTCTCGCCGCCACGGAGTTATCTATTCGGAGTTCAATGAGTATTGGTCGAAGCGCATCGACGGCTTCCGTCGCGTGCCGCTCCCAGTGCCTGTGAGTGAGTAGCTCACCGGGATCGTTTAAACCGCGTTCAGAGTTCAACCTTTAGGTTGCCTCTTTTCGAAGAGCAAGCTAAAGCTCGAACTCTGAACGCGGTTTACTGTGAATAGCTTATTTCGTGTTCGGAGCTGGAACGAAGCCGGCGCGGTGCTCGTCGTGACGGGCTTCCCAAACCACGACGATCTTGTCGATCGCGATGTAGCAGCTCTTCCCGTCGTCGTCGCGCACGTGCAGCACGCCTGACTCAACCTTCAGCACCTCACCGCGCAAACTCGACGCGCCACCGCAGTAGATGTCGAGCCTCTTGCCAGTCAGCCTCGATAAAAAATCTTCCACTGCTTACTTCTTCCCATTCTTCCCATTTCTAAATGTGATGTTGATCAACGGCAGCACGTTCGGATCGTCCTGTTGCTCGCGTTCGAACTTTAAGAGATCGTAATAAGCGCAACGTGTAGTGATCGGAAACTCTCTGCATACAGCCGGACGCGCATGATAAATCCCGCAGCCACGCGTCTCGGGATTTATGAACTGGCAGGCTTGACCAAACAAGTGATCGCGTTTCCGGCGCAGCACTCTTTCCTTCTCATACATCTTCGTATAACGCGCTGTGGCGACTTCTTCAGTGACGCCAAAGTGTTTCGCCAGTCGACGTATGTCACGCGGCGTGACCTGTACGCGCTCATACACCGAACAGCAGAACGCAGGACAATCAACACAGTCGTAATAAACCCTCGGCTTGGCAGCTATGTTACCCATGAACGCTGTTTCTCCAATCACCCTATCGTCGTTTCGACTTTTCGTACTCCGCCAGCAGCAAATTCATAAACTGTTCACGTCTCTCGTAGAGACGTTTCGGTTCGCGAGGTTCGTGACGTGTAAGAGCATAAGCCGTAATGAGCGGGAGCGCCACTGTAGAATCAACATAACAAACAACTGCATCAGGCAAGCGATCCGGATCGACCTTGCCCCACGAAACAGCTTCACCCGGAGTGGCTCCTGAAAGTCCGCCAGTGTCGGGCCGCGCGTCCGTGACTTGCAGAAAAAAGTCGTGACCGCGCTCGTCGATGCCGAGCACTTCCTGGATCTGCGGTTCAGTTTGCAACAGAAAGTTTTTCGGTGAACCACCGCCGAGAATGAAGACGGCTGAACGACCGCCTTTCGGCTTTCTTCCGTTACGGGACTTCGCATGGACCTCACCACGCTTCGCAGCAAGCACGATTGCCGCAGTCTCGTTCACATCGAGCGATGGATCGAATGCGAGCTTATTTCCGCGCAGGGCTTTGGCCGCGACGTTCATACCGATCGAAGAATCACCGGGCGATGACGTGTACACGGGCACTGCATATTCATACGCCACCGCAAGCAACGACTTCTCGCTGAGTCCGAGTTTTTTCTCGCGCTCGTGAACATAACGTCCACAGAGATAGTGAAACTCTGCCGTCGACATCGGATGCTGAAACTCAGGTTCTTCGATTATCTTGCGAAAGAAAGCATCAGTATCGAGCAAAACTGAGTAATCGAAAAAGATGTCGTAGATGCGAACGACTTCTTCTTCACGCAACACCACGTCAGACGTGTTCGCATTGCCCTGGTGCATGGCGAGGCCAATACCAAAATGCGTGTCGTGATAAAGATTGGCGCCGGTCGATATGATCCAGTCCACGAAGCCCGCTTTGATGAGGGGAATGAGGGCGGATATTCCAAGCCCGGCAGGCGTCAGTGCTCCGGTCAGAGAAAGACCGATCGTAACGTCGGGCTCGAGCATTTTTTTCGTGAAGAGCTGGCATGCCTCGCGGAGCCGCGCGGCATTGTAGGCAAGAAAAGCTTCGTCAATCAGGTCGGCAACAACTATATTTTTTTCGATTGGAGCCGGATCGATCCGTTTGCCCCGCAAGTATTTACTTTTGCTTTTACCCATCTGTTCATGATCCGTTTTGATTTAGATTTACCCGTGGCTCACTTCCTCGTGCGCCTTCTTCACTCGCAGCCGGTTAATGCGCCGTCCGTCGGCTTCGAGCACTTCCACTTCCAACCCGCGAATGGTCAACCGCTCACCAACGGCGGGTACTTTACCTGATTCGTTTATCACCAGTCCTGCGATCGTAGTGAAGTCGTCAGCTTCGATCTCCATGTCGAAGAGTCGCTCGATCTTACCGATCTCCGTTGACGCAGGCACTTCGTAACTGCCCTCGTCGTTAGCGACAATCTCTTCCAGTTCTTCACCCGCAATGTCTTCGTCTTCGATCTCACCGACGATCTCTTCGAGTATGTCTTCGACGGTGACGAGACCGCAGATACCGCCGTACTCATCAATCACCATGGCGAGCTGCACGTGTGCCTTTTGCATCTCTTCGAGAAGCTCGGCGACCGGCTTGGTTTCAGGGACGAGGTAAACTGAACGAATAAGCGCTTTTATGCAATCGTCTTCCTTACAGTCGGCCCAGTATTGCAGCAAGTCGCGTACGTAGATGATCCCTTCGACGTTGTCGATCTGATCGCGATAGACCGGCAAGCGAGAATACTTCGACTCGAGAATCACATCGCGCGCCTCACGCACTGTAGCTGTTTCCGGAAGGGCGACGATGTCGGGTCGCGGCGTCATCACTTCACTCACGCGCGTGTCGCCAAACTCGATGATCGAATGGATCAGTTCGCCTTCTTCCTCTTCAAGAATACCTTCCGCTTCGCCGACGTCGATTAGTGCCTGTAAATCGCCGCTGTCGTCATCTTCTTCCTCTTCTTCACCGTCGTCTGCGGCCTGGTCCCTGCGCCGCGAGCGATCGAACAGACGCTGAAAAGGATCGGCGATGAATGCCATGATCGGGAAGAACGGCCGGATGATTGGCAACAGGAACAGGAGAGTGCGTTCGGGATTGCGTGTCGAGATAAAGAGCGGAACGAGTTGACGAAAGATACCGGCGAGGATCAAACCAGCCAGCAAGCCAACCAGCACGAGCCGTGGGTCAGGGAAGAGGCTTAGGGAGATAGAGGTGACGAGAACGGCGACGACGACCAGCAGGATCTGGATCGATGCCGAGAGTGCAAAACTAAAACGAGGGCGATTCTCCAGTGCCTGCTGAAGAAACACGCGCGAGCTTGGTTCCGGCTTGTCTCCGTTCTCGCCAATCAACCGGCGCAGACCCACGTCGCTCAACTGCGCGAAGGCCATGTCGACCGTAGCAAGCAGCGAGAGCACCATGAGCAGAACGAGCGCAAGCCCTATTTCAAGTTCCATCGATAGGAAAATAGTATGGACAGGATTCGCGGGATTTACAAGATCATCCTGTAAATCGTGTCAATCCTGTCTCTAAATTCCGAGTTGCCTTCTCAACTTGAGTTCGAATCTATTCATCTCGCCGTTATCACTCTCGTGATCGTAGCCGGAAAGATGAAGCAGGCCGTGCAAAATTAATTGTGCGATTTCCTCATCAAATGCCAGGCCATTCTCTTTTGCCTGCGACGCCGCAGTTTCCACCGAAATCGCAATGTCGCCCAGATTCAGTTCGTCTGGTCCATCCGCAGGGAACGATAATACGTCAGTTGCTTTATCAACACCGCGAAACTGCTGATTGAGTTTTCGAATAGCCGTATCGGAAACAAAGGCGATCGTGGCTGACGATCCATTCTTACCGATTGCGGCGAGTGCCTTTTCCGCAAAACCGGCCCACGCGCGTGTGTCTACTTTCAACCGCCGCTGGCGGTTAACCACCTCAATCATTGGACACGGATTAACACGGACTTCCGATCTTCTTCAAGTCGATTAGTTATATCTGGCTCTTCTTGCCCAGCTCTTCGTAGGCGCGAATGATCATCTGCACGAGCTTATGACGCACAACGTCTTTGTCGGTGAAGTATACAAACTCGATGCCTTCGAGCTTCGAGAGTATTCGTTCCGCTTCGATTAGACCACTTCGTTTGCCGGTGGGTAAGTCGACTTGTGTTACGTCGCCGGTGATCACGGCCTTCGAACCGAAGCCGATGCGCGTGAGAAACATCTTCATCTGTTCGCTGGTCGTGTTTTGCGCTTCGTCGAGAATGATGAATGCGTCTGAGAGTGTGCGGCCACGCATGAACGCGAGTGGCGCAACTTCAATCACGCGTTTCTCAAGTAGACGAGTCACGCGTTCGTAGTCAATGAGATCGAAAAGCGCGTCGTAAAGCGGACGGAGATAGGGATCGACTTTGTCCTGCAAGTCGCCCGGAAGAAATCCGAGTTTCTCGCCTGCTTCCACTGCCGGACGCGCGAGCACGATGCGATTTACCTGTTTCTGCATCAGTGCCTGGACCGCCATCGCTACGGCGAGATACGTCTTGCCGGTGCCGGCGACGCCGATACCAAACACGACGTCCTTCTCCTGAATCGCCTGGATGTACTTACGCTGGTTGACTGACTTCGGCGCGACCTGCTTCTTTCCGGCAGGATTAAAACGCGCTTTAGTGAAGTAGTCGCGCAGGCTGAAAGCACGGTCTTCGGCGATCTGCGCAAACGCTTCGCGCAGCTCCTTGTCAGTGAAGTGCTTTCCTTCTTTGAAGAGGTCGGAAAAATCTTCGAGGATGCGTTGGGCGGTTTCCACATCGGCGGGGTCGCCGTCGATGGAAACATCCTGCCCGCGGGCATCAATTCTTACGTCCAGCAGAGATTCGAGATACTTGATGTTCTGATCGTGAACACCAAATAGCGTCTCCAAACCACGAGGCGGCAGTTCAATCTTTATCAAATGCTGTTAACTCTCTCCTTCATGCAAAACGGGACAAGACGGGGTACGGCCGTGGCGTTTCGGTGGGTAGCGAGACAATTTGCATAAGTTACAAATTGGACGCTACTACAGGCGCGATTTCAGTGTCAACACTGGCTGGATTAGTTAAGAAGTTTTTCATTACAAAACAACCAGGACACAATCGTTTGTGATTAAATCACGTACGATGCCCCATGCGCCCGCCATACTTCAGGACCTGCTGGTAGTCCTGCTCTGTTCGGTTCCGATTGCTTACATTTTCAACCGGCTGCGACTGCCCACCATCGTTGGCTTCATGATCACGGGCGTTTTGATCGGACCTTACGCTCTGGGATTGATCAGGGATGTTGAGGCCATTGAAGTCCTCGCGGAAATCGGTGTGGTGCTGCTGCTGTTTACTATTGGACTGGAGTTTTCGCTGCGACGAATTCTCGAGATGCAGCGAATATTTCTGCTCGGCGGCGGCTTGCAGGTGACGCTCACGGTGTTGCTGTTTACCGTGCTTGCTTACGCGATCGGTCGCCCAGTTAATCAGGCACTCTTCTTCGGTTTTATTTTCGCACTGTCGAGTACGGCGATCGTTCTCAAGAGCTACATCGATCGCGCCGAGATCGATGCGCCTCATGGTCGTGCCGGTGTGGGTATTTTGCTCTTCCAGGATTTGAGCATCGTGCCGATGATGCTGATGATTCCCGTGCTCAGCGGAAAAGAAGGAGGTTCTCCTGTACGTGTAGCTTTAACTCTGGCAGTTGCGATCGCGGCCGTCATTGGGATCTTCTTAATGGCCCGAATCGTAGTTCCTTACATCCTGCATCACATCGTCAGGCTACGCAGCCCTGAAGTGTTCATCATCTCGATCGTAGTGCTGAGTTTGGGGACTTCATGGTTGACGTCGCAGTTTGGGCTCTCGCTCGCACTCGGTGCTTTCATCGCGGGCATTGTGCTTTCAGAGTCGGAATACAGCCACCAGATCGTTGCCGATATTCTTCCGTTTCGAGACGTTTTCAACAGCCTCTTTTTCATCTCGATCGGAATGCTCTTATCGTTCACTGCGCTCGCCGGCGATGTGTTAACCGTGCTCGGCTGGGTCGCGCTGTTGATTGCCGGGAAGATGCTGCTGATTCTCGCCGTGGTTCGTCTGCTCAAGTACTCGCTCAGAGTTTCGATCATGACGGCGATCGGGCTCGCGCAGGTTGGAGAGTTTTCTTTTGTGCTCGCAAAAGCAGGAGTCGGTGAAGGACTGCTTTCCACAATCGACTACCAGCGCTTCCTGGGCGCTTCAATCATCTCGATGATCGCAGCGCCCTTTTTGATCAAAGCTGCGCCGCACATCGGTTATAAGCTGCAATCGAAGCTAGCTCCTGATTCATTGTTGGAGCCGTCAGTTGCGCCGCTTGCACCAGGTGAAAACAGCAGGCGTGGTCACGTGGTCATAATCGGTTTCGGTCTGAACGGCCGCAACCTCGCGAAAGTGTTGAGACGCACCGGAGTGCCATACGTCGTGCTGGAACTGAACGCGGAAGCCGTTCGCGAAGCACGCAAGCAGGATGAGCCGGTGGTTTACGGCGACGCAACGCGACGCGAAGTGTTGACGCACGTCGGAATTCAATATGCTCGCATCGTTGTGCTCGCGATTTCTGATCCCGCGGCGACGCGACATACGGTGTCGCTGGCACGACAACTTAATCCCGATATTCATATTATCGTGCGCACCCGGTATATGTCGGAGCTTCAGGATCTGCGAGAACTCGGCGCGGACGAAGTGATACCGGAAGAGTTTGAAACGAGCATCGAGATCTTTTCGCGCGTGTTGAAGGAATATGGAATGGCGCGCAACGTAATTCAACGTCAGATCGATGCGGTGAGGAGCGAGGGCTACCAGATGTTTCGAGTGCCTTCGTTGCCCATCGAAGGCGTAACTGAGATCGCGGATGCGCTGAGGTCGGCTGCGACCGAAACACTGCTCGTCGAACCCGGCTCGCCCGCGGTCGGCAAAACCATCGGCGAGCTGAGAATAAGGAAACGCACCGGGGTCTCGGTCATCGCAATCACCCGCGACGGCCACGCCCAGATCAATCCCGGACCGGACATTCGACTCGAGCACGGCGACGTGCTACTGCTACTCGGCGGGGCCGAGCAGATCGACCGGGCGATCGAGGAAGTATTCGGGGCCGCGGCTTGACACTCCGTGCCGTGATACCTATACTCCGTCACTTGCGCTATGGGTCGTAAGCGCGAAAATGCGAGGTTTTTCCGACGTTTTTGGAGAGTTGAATGCCTAATCATAAATCAGCAGAGAAGCGCGTGCGTCAAAGTGAGAAGCGACGCCTCATCAATCGCAGCAACCGCACCAAGGTCAGAACGTTCATTAAGAAGATGCGTGCGGCGCTCGAGTCGGGCAAGGGCGACGACGTTCAGCAGGCGTTGCCGGTGACGATTTCGGTGATTGACAAGGCAGTACAGAAAGGCGTGATGCACAAGAACGCAGCCGCGCGTTACAAATCGAGGCTGACAGTTCGCGCGAACCAGACAGCTAAGTAGCGCGTAAATAAATTTCAAACTTACCGGGGCGGATCGAGATTTCGATCCGCCCCGGTTTTTTATATGGAAAGGAGTCGACGATGGACCGGTACCAGTCAGAACATGAGATCGAGAACGTGGTGCGAGCGTTTGAAACATGCGAGACGGGTAAGGACGATTTCAAACACCGCGATCACATGGTGGTGGCTATTTGGTATTTGCACACGATGGACCAGCCAGGGGCACTCGATCGTATGAGAACCGGGTTGTTACGTTTTCTGGAATTTCATGGCGTGGGGACGGGGGTGTATAGCGAGGCGGTCACCGTGTCTTGGATCGAGCGGATCGCGAAAAGGATGTGCGAACTGGGGCCTGAAGTCTCCCTCGTCGATAAGTGTAATCAGATTATTGAAGCCGCGGATTTTCGCGGAAAGCCGCAGATTAACTAGAGAGTTCGCATACGAGCAGTTCGAGTTGGAGTCGAGGTGTGGCCTGCGAGGTTTTGATTGCCAGATCTGTGGCGGCGGTAAGTTGAATACCACGCGCAATCTTCGCGGCTGTGCTGCGTTGCAAAGTCGAGATGTAAGCGTCGCGCTTGAATGGCGGCAATGAGATGTTGCGAAACACTTCTTCACGCCCGCCGCGAGTGAGCAAGTGTTTACCGAGCGCCAGCCGGTGATAGTTGCCGGCGATCAGCCCTACCAGCATTACCGGTTCGGCGCCGTCTTCGAGCAGTCGATGCAGAGTTTCAAGTGCGCGTTTGCGGTTGCCGGCGAGCAGGTGATCGCCGAGTTCGAAATTTGAGAGTTCGCGTGAACGGCCGATCAGTTCATCGACGTGATCGGGTGTGATGCGGCCTGTATCGGCTGCTGCGGAAGCGAGTTTGTCGATCTCGTTGGAGAGGGTCTGTATGTCAGTGCCGACGAGCCGGATGATCTCGCTCAGCACCTGATCGTCCGCTGTGACCTTCAGCTCTTTCAAACGCGTCTTGGCCCATGTTTTTGCTTCAACATCTTTGAGTGGGCCGAATTCGACGACTGTACAAACGTCCAGCAACACTTTGCTGGATTTCTTACGTTTGTCGAGCTCGTCAGCGGTGAAGATCATCACTGTTGAGGGTACAGGATTGTTGAGGTAACGAATGAGCATGTCTTCGTCGGCTTCGCGAAGCCTGGCGAAGTCGCGCACACGCACCACGCGCATGTCAGACATCATCGGCAACTGCTCCGCAGCAGCAACCGCAGATTGCACCGAATCACTCAACAGGCTGAAACTCGATTCGTTGAACTCGCGCAGGAGTGTGCCGTGAAGCGCAGTCTCGGTGATTGTTTGCGCCGCGACACGCCGGAGGTAGATCTCTGTGCCAAGCAGCAGGTAGAGCGGCCGCAGACCTTCACGCAAAGAACGATCGAGTTCAGTCCGGGAAAGTATTTTCATTTCTTCTGGATCTGGACCGCGTTTATGAGTGTCGAAACAATGCTTTCCGCAAAACTGCGCGACATGCGAAGAATGGCTGGATCTTCTTCGTTAAAGAACGTACGCGGGTCACTGGCAAACTCATACTCGCCGCGAAAGACGAAGTTCTGATTGTCGTAGAGAACACGATTCTCGGTTTGATCGCGCACCGTTACAGCAGCGGCAATCGTGACTTCGAAGATTCGTGCGCGGCCTTTGTCGTCGAGCAAAACACCGCCGAAGTTGAAACTCTTGATGACGCCTTCGATCACGGCGTCAGCGCCTTCGCGATCACCCTGCACTCGCAAGCCCCGGCCACGATGCACGAGCTCTCTCATCACTGCGTCAGTGAAACGCGATTCGACCTTGTAACGCAGCGCCTGGCTTTCCATCTGAAACGCCGGCACCGCCACGGTCTTGATTCGAGCGGGAAGCTGGTTCTTCGTCACCGGCTTGTAGCACTCAGCAAAACCGGAAACAAACGCAAGCATCACGATGAAGAGGGAAGCGCGGATAAGTCTGGTCATTGGCCGTGGATTGTCTCATATCGTCCGCGGATTTTCACGGATCGACTCGGTGACGCGGATTGTTTCCACAGTGGCTTTTACGTCGTGGACGCGGACGATGTGGGCGCCGTGGAGGACGGCGGCGGTGATGGTGGCCATGGTGCCGTGCAGTCGATCTTCGGGCGGCGCGGGGGTGCCGGATTCGTCTGCGAGTATGCGGCCGATGAATGATTTTCGCGATGTGCCGATCAGGATGGGCAGGTCAGGGAAGACGGCGATTAACTGGTCCAGCTTTGCGATCAGCTCGAGGTTCTGGTCCTGAGTTTTTCCAAAACCGATGCCGGGATCGATCACGATCGACTCGCGCTTCACGCCGCGGCGTTCGGCCATGTTGACGCTCGCGCGCAGGCTCGAAGTGACTTCGTGCATGATGTCAGCAGCCGGCGGCATGCGGTGCATCGTGGCTGGTGTGCCGCGAGAGTGCATCAGGACCAGGCCCGCGCCCGCCCTGGCTGCCGCATCCGCGACGTAAAAATCAAAACGCAATGCTGAGATGTCGTTGACGATGGCGGCGCCTGCGTCGAGTGCGGCGCGTGCAACTTCCGACTTCGTAGTGTCGACTGAGATCGGCGTCTCGACTCGTTTTGCGAGGACCTCGATCACCGGAACGACACGTTTGATCTCGTCTTCAGTGGAAACTGGTTCGCCTCCGGGACGCGTGGATTCGCCGCCGACGTCGATGATGTGAGCGCCTTCGGCGATCATCTGTTCTGCATGGGCGAGGGCGCTGTCGAGAGTGAAGAAGTGGCCGCCGTCGCTGAAACTATCAGGGGTGACATTAAGAATGCCCATGATGAGCGTGCGCTCACCGATGGGCAAGATTCGATTTTTGATGTGCCAGCCCCGCGTCATTTCCAGCTAATATAACCCTGCTATAGAACGAGCGCCTCCTTGGAGTGCGCCGACTTGTCGGCGCTTTGGTCCCAACTCGGAATACACACTGGACGCGGGACCAAAGCGGCGACAAGTCGCCGCACTCCAAGGAGGTTTGAGTAATTAACGGGTTTGAGGCGCCCAAAGCAAAAGGGAACGAGTTTGACCTCGTTCCCTCGTTCAAACGGAAACACCGTTTCGAATTAGGCAGGTTGCGGATTGCCGCCGGTAATCGGTGGCAGAATCGGCTTGAGCGGCTTCTGGGCCGGCTCCTTCAACTGCGGCCGATCCTCGTCGTTTCCGGAATCAACGGCCGGCGGATTCTCATCGAGCGGCAAGCCCGCGACAATCCGTCGAATCTCAACTCCATCCAACGACTCACGCTCCAGCAGGCACTCAGCCAAACGAATCATCGTATCGCGATTCTCTTCGATGATCGCCTTGGCGCGTTCAAACTGCGCCGTGACGATCTTCTTCACCTGCTCATCAATCTTGATGGCAGTGTCTTCAGAGAAATCACGATGCTGCGCGATCTCGCGTCCGAGGAAGATCTGCTCTTCCTTCTTACCGAAGGTGAGGGGACCCATCTCAGACATGCCGTACTCGCAAACCATCGCGCGCGCAAGTTCAGTCGCCCGCTCGATGTCGTTTGAAGCACCCGTGGTGATGCTGCCGAGGAAAAGGTCTTCGGCGATGCGGCCACCCATCAGGATCGCGATCTGGCCGAGCAGGTATTCCTGGCTGTAGTTGTGACGATCGCCTTCGGGAAGCTGTTGCGTCACACCCAGCGCCATCCCTCGCGGAATGATGGTGACTTTGTGAACCGGATCTGCATTCGGCACTTTCAAACCGACGAGCGTATGACCCGCTTCGTGGTAAGCAGTGACGCGCTTCTCTTCGTTCGAGATCACCATGCTCTTGCGCTCTGCACCCATCAACACCTTATCTTTGGCCAACTCGAAGTCGCCCATAGCGACGAGCTTCTTGTTGTAACGAGCTGCATTGAGAGCGGCTTCGTTGACGAGGTTTGCGAGATCCGCACCGGTGAATCCCGGAGTACCGCGCGCGATAACGGAGATATCAACGTCTTCGCCGAGCGGAATCTTGCGCGTGTGAACTTTCAAGATGCCTTCGCGTCCACGAACGTCAGGTCTGGACACCACGACTCGCCTATCAAATCGCCCTGGTCTAAGCAACGCGGGATCCAAGACGTCCGGACGGTTCGTCGAAGCGATCAGGATCACGCCGTCGTTCGACTCAAACCCGTCCATCTCGACGAGCAACTGGTTCAACGTCTGCTCGCGTTCGTCGTGTCCACCACCGAGGCCTGCGCCACGATGACGGCCGACGGCATCGATCTCGTCGATGAAGATGATGCACGGCGCATTCTTCTTGCCCTGTTCGAACAAGTCGCGTACGCGCGAGGCACCAACGCCGACGAACATCTCGACGAAGTCTGATCCGGAGATCGAGAAGAACGGAACGTTTGCTTCGCCTGCGATTGCGCGGGCCAGCAAAGTCTTACCCGTTCCCGGCGGTCCCATCATCAGCACGCCCTTGGGAATGCGTCCACCGAGCTTTTGAAACTTCTGCGGTTCCTTGAGGAACTCGATAATCTCCTGTAGCTCTTCCTTCGCTTCTTCAACCCCGGCAACGTCTTTAAACGTCACGCGTTTTTGCTGGTTATTAAGCAACTTGGCCCGCGACTTACCGAAAGAGAGCGCCTTGTTGCCTCCGGATTGCATTTGCCGGAGCATGAATATCCAGATTGCGATGATAAACAGGAGTGGCGCCCATGTTATGAGCATGGGCCATATATAACTGCTGCTTGATTCTTCTTCTACTTTTGGTACTCGCGATTTGCCGTTTACGACTTCACGCGCCGACTTGAGCAAGTCGGCCTTCGCAAACTCGTTCGACAATGCCGCTCTGTATTCTTTGTCGTTTATATCGATTGCTACAGATTCATTCTGTTTGACAGTCAGGCTCTTCAGGTTGCCGCTCTGGATCATTGAATCCATCTCGGTAAGTGCAACCGTCTTGTAGCTACTGCCGCGCGGATTGACGAGCTTGTACAGTAAAAGTGCCCCCGCGATTATCAGGAGCCAAAATACGATCTGTCTTGCTGTAGAACTCAAATTCATTAACGCCTCCGACCCCCGATAATACCTTATCAGGGCGTCTATTGTCGCTGTTAGGCTTCGACGTGTTGCGTCGAGGTCAAATCAATCAAATGTGCCGCTACCTTTGATGCAAACCATCGACTAAGGTTCCCCACACGCTTAGCCTCAAAGGACTATAAAGATTGACCGCGGCTTTTTCAATCGTTTTCGGACCCAAACTCGAGCCTGTTACGAATGCGCCTGACGCGCCCGCCGCCAGGTAGTTCCACGACCCGCCCGCCTCCAGGCCCGTCCAGAAGCTTCTCGACTGCCGTCAGGTGAATCATTTCAAGCCGCCGCGTACTGCCTCTGGCTTCGGAGAGCCATTGCCGCAGTGCTCTCCGCCGAAGCGCGGACGGTGCTTCGGAAAGGACCTTTACGTCGAGCACGGGCGTTTTGGTTTCATCGTTTGCCAGGGAGGCGCGTTTTAAAAGTTCATCCGAAGTCTTGAAGAGCACCGCCCCGTCTTCACGTAACTGCGATGCGGTACGCGAGAGCGCTTCGACAATCTTGTTATTGAACGACTGCATGAGCGGCAGGAGCTGTTTGCGCACTTTCACACGCGCAAAGCGCTGATCGTCGTTCATTTCGTCGGAGAGAAACGCTGTTTTGCGAATGCGGCAGTAGTTTTCAGTCTCGACGCGTCGCGCCCACAAGAGCGGCCGGACCAGTTGTATCGAACTATTCTTCGCCAGTGAGCGGCTGGCGTCCATTCCGCCGAGACCGGAACCGGCGCTGCCACGCATCAGGCGCATGAGAACAGTCTCGGCCTGATCGTCCATCGTGTGTCCGGTCAAAACGTAATTTGCCGAGACTTTTTTCGCGGTTCGGAGGAGAAATGCGTAACGCGCCTCTCTCGCTGCCTGTTCCAGGTTATCACTGTCAACATCCGCTTTTTCCGCGACTCTGGAACGGCCGGTGACGCTTTTGAAGCCCAGGCTGGCCGCGAGCTCTGCGACCCATTTGGCATCTTTGGCGCTGGTTTTACGGAGCTGGTGGTCGAAATGTGCGACGCAGATGCTTACGAATAGTTTGTTCCGGGTCTTTAGTTCCTCAAGCGCGAGTAACAAAGCGGTTGAGTCCGCGCCGCCGGAAACGGCCACAACGAATGTCTCGCCGGAGGTTGGCAGCCTGAGCCGCCGCCATTCCGTGAGTAGAAAGCGAGGGAATTGGTTGATCCGCGGAACACGTTGCATAGGCTGATTATAGGGCTTATACGATTAATAGGCGCTCCGTCGTCACGAAGCCGCGACATTTTATTGAAACTCTTGCGTCGTTTGTAGTTTAGAAGACTATCCGCTCTTAATAACCCGACAATGCGCGATCAGGGGGACCGATGAGGACCGAAAAACAAAGCCGGTTTAACGAATGGCTGCTGGGCTCGACAATCTTGTGCCAGTCGTGCGGGTGTCTTTGGCTCGTTCCCGTGGCTCAGAAGGAAGATAGTTATTCTTGCCGGCAGTGTGGCAGCCAGGTGAGTGCAAAAGCGGCGTCTCTGGGCGGCGACCAACCCAACAAACGTTCGAATAATCACTAACCGCTCGTCACAAAGGACAGAGGCGCGGTGTCTATCTCACAGAGCACCGGATTCTGCCGTTTTCTCTATTACAACTAGATAGATTTGAGCGCCTCCTTGGAGTGCGGGGG
>DASUPZ010000410.1:0-3922 GCA_036280855.1 Pyrinomonadaceae bacterium
GTTCGCCCTCTTCCAGCTAATGCTGCTGACGATCACCCAACTGTTGTTCGTTGGTATCGGGCTCTGGGGCGTCAACGTGCCCGTCGCGTGGGGCGTCGACATTCTCAACTTCGTCTGGTGGATCGGAATCGGTCACGCCGGCACGCTGATCTCCGCGATCCTGCTGCTGCTGCGACAACGCTGGCGCACGTCGATCAACCGTTTCGCCGAGGCGATGACGCTGTTTGCCGTCGCGCAGGCCGGCATGTATCCGATCTTTCACCTTGGGCGGCCGTGGCTGATGTACTGGCTCTTTCCCTATCCAAACACGATGGGGATCTGGCCGCAGTTTCGCAGCCCTCTGATGTGGGACGTGTTTGCCGTTTCCACTTACGCGACCGTCTCCGCGATGTTCTGGTTTGTCGGACTGATTCCCGACTTCGCCACGTTGCGCGATCGCGCCCGCAGCAAACCGTTTCAGATTCTTTACGGCATGCTCGCGATGGGCTGGCGCGGCTCCGCGCGTCACTGGCATCGCTACGAGATGGCTTACCTGCTGCTCGCAGGTCTGGCCACGCCGCTCGTGCTTTCAGTTCACACGATCGTCAGTTTCGACTTCGCAGTCGGCATCATTCCAGGCTGGCACGCAACGATCTTTCCGCCCTACTTCGTCGCGGGCGCGATTTACGCCGGTTTTGCAATGGTGCTGTTGCTGACGATTCCCTTGCGCCGTTTTTACGGTCTCGAGGGTTTCATCACCATGCGCCACATGCACAACATGGCGAAGGTGATGCTCGCCACCGGATTGATCGTCGGCTACGGCTACATCATGGAGGCGTTCTTCGGCTGGTACAGTGGCAACAAGTACGAACGCTTCATGATCTGGAACCGCATGCATGGGCCATACTCGCTTTACTACTGGGCCCTGATTCTCTGCAACATCATCGCGCCGCAGTTTTTGTGGTTCAAGAAGATCCGCGCCAACCTTATCGCGCTGTGGATTATTTCGTTCGTCGTGAGCATCGGCATGTGGCTCGAACGTTTCGTGATCGTCGTCACCAGCCTGCATCGCGACTATCTGCCTTCGTCGTGGGGAATGTACGACCCGACGGCGTGGGATTGGTCGATGTTTATCGGCACGATCGGTTTCTTCTTTACGCTCCTGTTTCTGTTCATTCGATTCCTGCCGATGATCTCGATCTTCGAGATGCGGACGATCCTTCCCGAAGCGGAGGTGGAGGAATAGTTGGAACGAGAAGATCGACAGATGCAGGTGTCAGGAGGTATGGCGCATCGCCGTCACGCGCCGCCGCTCTATGGCGTGATGGCGGAGTTTGGAGGGCCAAACGAACTGGTAGCTGCGGCACGCAAGGTCTACTCGCTCGGATACCGCCGCATCAACGGTTATTCGCCGTATCCGATCGAAGAACTTTCGGAAGCGATCGGGTTTACGCACACGCGATTGCCGTTGATCGTTTTTATCGGCGGGCTGCTGGGCGGGCTGGCTGGTTTCTTCATGCAGTACTACATGGAAGTGATCGACTATCCGCTCAACGTTGGAGGCAAGCCGCTCAACAGTTGGCCTGCGTTCATACCGATCACGTTTGAAATGACGGTGCTCGCCGCGGCGTTTTCGGCAGTGCTGGGCATGCTAGTGCTGAACCGTTTGCCGCAGCCGTATCACCCGGTGTTCAACGTTCCAAATTTCGCAATGGCGACGCGCGATCGGTTTTTTCTCGCGGTTGAAGCGAACGATCCGAAGTTTAATCACGAAGAGGTCGTGAATCTGTTGAAGAGTTTGGATGCGCTGGAAGTTAACGATGTCGAAATCTGAGAAGACATATCGAAGCAGCCTTCTCTTGCTGATCCTGACGGTGCTGGTTTCGTCCGCCTGTCGTTACGACATGCAGGACCAGCCGAAGATCAAGCCGTTGCGCGGCACAACGTTCTTCAGCGACGGCCTCGGCAGCCGGCAACCAATCCAGGGCACAGTTCCGCGCGGCTTCCTGCGAACTGATACCGCTCTGTACACCGGAAAACGGGCGCCGTCCGGCGGAGCAACGACAGCGCCCGCGCCACAACAAACAGAACGAGAACAACAGACACAACCAACGCAACAGATCGCGGGCACGCAGACCAACGCCTACCCGGACGCGGTCGACACGTTTCCTTTTCCGATCACCAAAGAGATCGTCCAGCGTGGCCGCGAACGTTACGCGATTTTCTGTAGTGCCTGTCACGGCCTTACAGGAAACGGCGACGGCATGATCGTGCGTAGAGGCTTTCGCCGCGCCGCTTCATTCAACGACGATCGCCTGCGACAGGCGCCCGTCGGACATTTCTTCGACGCGATTACGAATGGCTGGGGCGCGATGCCTGCCTACAACGCGCAGATTCCCGTTCAGGACCGCTGGGCCATCATCGCCTATGTCCGCGCATTGCAGTTGAGCCAGCAAAACCTGGCGGCGGCAACGGCGAGTCCATCGCCCGCCGCTTCGCCCACACCGACACCCGGAGGACAACGGTGATTCAAACGTTCAATCCTCCAAATCTGTCTGACATTCAGAAGCGGTCGTTGATCGTCGGCATAATATTTCTCGTCGGTCTGCTCGCTGGAGTGTTTCTCGATAAGAAACACGTGTTTCAGTCGTACCTGATCGGCTGGACGTTCTGGACCGGCATCGCCGTCGGCTCGCTCGCGTTGTTGATGCTGCAACACATGACTGGAGGCGGCTGGGGTTTCGTGATCCGCCGCATACTCGAAGCTGCAACGCGCACGTTGCCGTTGATGGCGATCCTGTTTCTGCCTGTCATACTCGGCGCGCACTCCGTTTATCACCACTGGCTGGACCAGGAAGAACTCGCAAAGCACGCCGTGGTTCAGTTTAAGACTCCGTACCTGAATCTTCGGTTTTTCATCGTGCGCACGGTTATCTATTTCGCGGTGTGGCTCGCACTCATGTTCCTGCTGAACAAGTGGTCGCTCGCGCAGGATCGCACTGCTGATAACCGTTACACGAAGAACATGCGCGTACTGAGCGGGCCGGGCATGGTGGCGCTCATCTTTACAGTTACGTTCGCGTCCGTCGATTGGTACATGTCGCTCGAGCCCGAGTGGTTTTCGACGATTTACGGCTTCATCTGGGTCGCGGCGTGGAGCTTGAGCGCGCTCGCGTTTGTCATCGCCGTTCTGGCATGGCTGGCGGCAGAAGAGCCGATGAAACGCGTCGTTGCGCCCCTGCACTTCCACGACCTCGGCAAGCTGCTGCTTGCGCTCGTGATGCTTTGGTCCTACTTCGCGTTCTCGCAGTATCTGATCATCTGGTCGGGCAATCTTCCCGAAGAGATTGGTTACTACATCGTGCGCACGCACCACGTGTGGGGGGCCGTCATCGTGACGATTGCCCTCTTGCACTTCGCTGCGCCGTTTTTGTTTCTGCTGTCGCGCGACTTGAAACGCAACCCGCGGAAGCTGGTGCTGATCGCGATCCTGATACTCGTGATGCGCATGGTAGATCTTTTGTGGATGCTCGTGCCGGCGTTCAGGGACGAGCACAAGTACATCTGGATGGACGTGATCGCGCTGATTGGTTTCGGAGGTTTGTGGCTCGCGTTTTTCACGTCGCAGTTAAGCAAGCGATCGCTGGTTCCGATCAACGATCCGCAGTTTGAGTCGGTGATGGCACAAGCCAACGCCGGACACTAGGTTTTAAGCTATGGCACTGAAAGAAAAAGGTAACGGTCATAAAACTGAGACGCCCGACGTTTCGCACATTCGCAACGTCGAAGTCATACATGAGAGAAGCGACGTCAACGTGTACGCCATACTCATGTTTGGCCTGATACTTACTGTCTCAACGATAGTGATAGCCGCCGGGATGTGGTTGTTGTTTGGATTTTTCAGCCGGCAGCAGGCGAAAGAGCCCGGGCCGGGACCGATGGC
>DASUPZ010000411.1:0-5075 GCA_036280855.1 Pyrinomonadaceae bacterium
TCACGCCGTTCATAACCGGACGCCTCCCTGGAGTGCGGCGACTTGTCGCCGCGTTCATATTCGATCGAGCCTGATCGATAACAAAGCGGCGCCAGGCCGCCGCACTCCAAGGGTCCTCGTCTACGGGACGTGATGTAGTAAACTATCGCCAGTCTTGGCGTGGATAATCTAATCGAAAACCTGAGCGCGATCGTTGGGCGCGAGAACGTTCTCTCGAAACCTGACGAGCTCCTCGTGTACGAGTGTGACGGCCTGCCGCATCACAAACATCGCCCGCGCGCCGTCGTCTTTCCTTCTTCAACCGAAGAAACATCCGCCATCATGCGCGAACTCGCGAGCGCCAAAGTGCCTTTCACACCGCGCGGCGCAGGCACCGGGCTTTCCGGCGGCGCACTCGCAATCAATTCAGGTGTCGTGATCGAGTTTGCGCGCATGCGCAAAATCCTGCGCATCGACGTCGATAACCGCCTTGCAGTTGTCCAACCGGGCGTCGTTAACCTGCACGTCTCACACGCTGTTGCCCCGTACGGTTTGTATTACGTTCCGGATCCATCAAGCCAGCCGAGTTGCACGATCGGCGGAAACATCGCCGAGAGTGCAGGCGGTATTCACTGTTTGAAGTATGGGACCACGACGGACCACGTGCTCGGATGCCGCGTTGTGCTTGCGGGTGGTGAAGTTGTCGATCTCGGATTCGATCAACCGGGCTACGACCTGCTCGGAACGTTCATCGGTTCTGAAGGAACGTTTGGCGTCGCCACTGAAGCCACGTTGAAACTAGCCCAGATACCGCCCGCCGTGCGAACGCTGCTCGCCGAGTTTGCTGAGGTCAACGATGCAAGCCACGCTGTTTCTGCAATCATTGCAGCCGGCGTGATGCCCGCCGCGCTCGAGATGATGGACCGCGAGATCATCCGCGCTGTCGAGGCGAGCGTGTTTGCTGCCGGCCTTCCGCCTGACGCAGGCGCGGCGCTGTTGATTGAGTTGGATGGGATCGAAGCAGGTCTCGACGATGAAGCGGCAAAGGTCACGAGCATCTGCATGGAGTACGGTGCGCGCAATTGCCGTTACGCACGCGATGAAGCCGAGCGAAAGAAACTCTGGGCCGCGCGCAAAGGCGCGTTTGGAGCAATCGGACGCATCTCGCCTGACTCGATGATCCAGGATGCAGTCGTGCCGCGTTCGACCCTGCCTGAAGTGCTGGGTGCTGCTTATGACATCGCTGCACGTTATCAGCTGCGCATCGCAAACGTTTTTCACGCAGGCGACGGGAATCTTCATCCGCTAATCTGTTTCGATTCGCGTTTTCCTGAAGAGGTGTTGCGCGTTAAGGAAGCGGGACGCGAGTTGATGGAAGTTTGTGTGAGAGTGGGTGGGACGATCACGGGCGAGCATGGCGTTGGGTTAGACAAACGCGAGTTGCTGCCGCTCGTGTTTTCAGAGGCGGACATGGATGCGATGTTGCGTGTTCGGGCCGCCTTCGATCCGCTTGGGCTCTGTAATCCGGGGAAGATTGTGCCGATGCTGCGCGGCTGTGGTGAGGCGAACGCTGTGAGCACAGCAGCGATGTTTCATTTACCCGCAAAACCAGAAACACAGATGACGCGGATCGTCGGCGATGCAAGCATCGCCGCCGCAGGATCGGGGTCTGTGGTCTTTCCAAGCTCGATAGAAGAGATCTGTGAAATCGTAAAGCTGGCAGCGCACGAAGGTTGGACGATTCAACCGGCCGGGAGTATGACGTGGCTCCCATCCGCGGCATCCGCGGCTAAATTCATTGTGAGCACAAGGAATCTGAATCAAATTATCGAGCACGAGCCCGCGGACCTGATCGCGATCGCGCAAGCGGGGGTCAAGCTAACCGATTTCAATGCGAAGCTCGAAGAGAACGGACAATGGTTGCCGCTCGATCCGCCGGATGATGGTCGCGCGACTCTCGGCGGTGTGGTTGCAACCGGTCTCGGTGGTCCACAGCAGTTCGGCTATGGCCGTCCGCGTGGATCTGTGATCGGAATGAAAGTCGTGCTCGCCGACGGCAGCGTGATCAAGGCCGGTGGACGCGTCGTAAAAAATGTGGCCGGTTACGATCTCTGTAAATTGTTTACCGGCAGCTACGGCACGCTGGGAATCATCACCGAGCTAAACTTCAAACTCCGGCCCCGTCCCGAGCGTGAAGCAACCATCAGGGTTCGTGGCGACGTTCCCGATCTGCTTTCGAGTGCGCGTACAATTCTCGATGCACGCCTCTTCCCCGTAGCCGCGGAGATCGTTTCCGAAGATCCGCGTTCATCTGTGTTACTAATCCGTTTTGCCGGGAATGAGAAGGGCGTGACTTATCAGCTCGAACAAGCACTCTCGAAGTTAGACGGCGCTGAAGTGATCGATGATGATGCCAAACTGTGGCGCGATCTCGGCCCATCAAAGAGCGCGTTGCTGCCGGAGCCGGTACAAAAACCGCTACTCGAATTGAATAACAGGATCAAGCAGCAGCTCGACCCCGAGAATATTTTTCCGCAGATAAACGCGAATTTACGCGGATGAAGACCATGAAAACATTTCGCACCATTAGAGTACTCGTCCTTGTATTAACAATAATTTACGCACCGCTTGCATCGGCACGCGAGCCGGTGCGCGCGAAGCGTGGGATGGTGGCTTCGACTAACGAACTCGCCTCGCGCATCGGCGTTGACATCATGAAGCGTGGCGGTAACGCCGTTGATGCCGCGATCGCGGTTGCGTTCGCGCTCGCAGTTACTCATCCGGCCGCCGGAAATCTCGGCGGCGGCGGCTTCATGATGATTCGTCTCAAAGACGGCACGAGCACCGCCATCGATTATCGCGAGATGGCGCCGGCTGCCGCGCATAGAGACGTGTATCTCGATAAGAATGGCAACGTGATCGAAGGCGAGGGTGGCCCACTTATCGGCTATCGCGCCGCGGGCGTTCCTGGAACAGTGCGTGGTATGGAGATGGCGCTGAAGAAGTACGGCTCAGGCAAACTCACGTGGTCGCAGCTCGTCGAGCCCGCGCGCCGTCTCGCCGCAAATGGTTTTAGTGTCACCTACTCGCTCGCACGCTCACTCAAATCGAACGACGAATATCTTTCGAAGTACGCAGAAACAAAACGGATTTATTTGAAGGGCGGACAGTTTTACAACGAAGGCGAGATCTTTCGCCAACCTGAGCTCGCGGCCACCTTCGCCCGGCTGCAACGTCAGGGTCCAAACGAGTTTTACGAAGGCGAGACGGCGCGCCTGATCGTTGCCGACATGAAGCGCAACAACGGTCTCATGACCATGGACGACTTGCGCGGCTACATTCCTAAAGAGCGGGCGCCGGTGCGTGGAAACTACCGCGGTCACGAGATCATCTCCATGCCGCCGCCTTCTTCGGGTGGCGCAGTGCTGATCCAGATGCTGAACATACTCGAAGGTTTCGATCTCTCGAAGTTTGAGGCGAGTTCGTCTGAACGCTATCACCTGATGACAGAGGCGATGCGTCGCGCGTTTGCCGATCGCGCGGAGTACATGGGCGACAGTGATTTCGTGAAAGTCCCGGTCGCCGGGTTGATTGATAAGTCGTATGCAGCAACCTTACGCGGGTCAATCAATCTTGAGCGTGCTTCGAATAGTAGTGACGTGCGTGCCGGGCGTCCTGCCGGTTACGAGTCTGACGACACGACGCACTTCACTGTCGTCGACGCGGAGGGAAACGCGGTTGCAAACACTTACACACTCAACAATTCGTACGGTTCGGCTGCAATGGCGAAGGGCACTGGAATTCTTCTCAACGACGAGATGGACGATTTTGCTGCGAAGCCAGGCACGCCAAACATGTACGGCTTGATACAGGGAGAACGTAACGCGGTCGCACCGCGCAAACGCCCGTTGTCTGCCATGACGCCGACAATCGTTTTGCGCAAGGATGGCAGCTTGTGGTTCACAGTCGGAAGTCCCGGCGGTCCGACGATCATCAACACCGTGTTCTGCATCATCACCAACGTGATCGACTACGAGATGAACATCCAGCAGGCGATCGACTTCCCGCGGATTCACCACCAGTGGCTCCCCGATGAACTCGTCAGCGAGCCCCTTGGCCTCTCCGGAGACACCAAACGCGCCCTGACTTCACGCGGTCACAAACTCGCAAAGCAGCGCACCCTCGGCGACGCCGAAGGCATCATGATCGAAGAAAAAACGGGCACCCGCCTCGGCGCCACCGACCCCCGCCGCAGCGACGGGCTTGCAGTTGGTTATTAGACAGGATTGTCAGAATTATCAGGATTGACAGAACCATGTTAATCCTGAAAATCATGTAAATCCTGTCAACGTGATTTGTTCAGCCGAAAATGACTAAACCGACTTACGATATCGACCGGGCCTGGGCCATTCTGTTTGCGCGCCTGGTGCTCGGGTTGATCTTCTTCATGGCGGGCGCGATGAAGGTCTTTCAACTTGGTCCACTCAACCACGCTCGCAAATATTTCCTGCCCTTTGCCGACACCTTCCTGCCGGTTTGGTCACTCTGGACGATGGGCGTAGTTATTCCATTCGTCGAGCTCATGGGCGGCGCGCTCGTGATACTCGGACTACGTGTTCGCGAAGCATTAGTGGCGCTGGGTTTCGTCCTGGTGGCGGTCACATTTGGACATCTGCTTCGCGACGCTCTCTATGAGTTTCACACACACGTGATCCCTCGGCTGGCGTTGCTGCTGTTCATTTTTCTGCTGCCACGCGCCGACGATCGCTTTTCATTGGACAAAACAAAGGCGCGACTGTAGGGACGGCCGACGCGGCGACCGCCCCTAAGATTCCGTTCCGACCAATCTAAACGGTGCTCGCAAAAAGCTCGCTCTCAACGGTCGCAACCTGCGCGTCGACGATGCCGTAGAAGTTCACTGTGCTGCAGCGAGTAAAGGCAAGGTGTTTCACTGCGTTCGCGAGTGCTTTCGGATGCGTGGAGTTTTCAAGCGTCGCCATCAGCACGAACAGGGCGCCTGCGGCTTCATTACTGGCGCGGCAGATCATCTCCGCGAGTGCGTCGATCTTTTCACTTGAATCATCTTCGGCTGCGTC
>DASUPZ010000412.1:0-4759 GCA_036280855.1 Pyrinomonadaceae bacterium
TCACCAACCTGCCCGACGACTGCCCCGGCTCCGGCTTTCTCGTCAGTGAGCAGCATGACCTGCGACGCCCATGGACTAACGGTAATCACGCGGCCGACGATTCCCCCCGCTGTCACGACCGGCATGTTTGCCGCGATACCTGAGCTACTGCCGCGGTTGATAGTTATCGTGTTGAACCAGACCGAAGGGTCACGCGCGATCACTCGTGCCGGAACGGTCTCGATTTTTAGTTGTTCGTTGAGGCTGAGTAAAGCCTTGAGCCGCTCGTTTTCCGCGCTGGCCTGTCGGGCGATGTTGAGTTCCTGTTCGAGCTGCGTCAAACGCTCTTTCAACTGTTCGTTTTGCTGGGCCGTGCTGCGAAAATTCCAGATTTCCTCGAAAAAACCGGAAGTTGCGCCGCTGGCTTTTGATGAAGCGGTCTGGAGTGGAGAGGCGAAAGTTTGTGTCCAGACGCGCAACACTTTATGGCGGCCATCGGCGTCGCGCGCGTCAACAGCCATGATGACGAGGTTGGTGACGAGCAAAGCAACGAGCCAGATGGGGGCCCGCTGGCGTATCTCTTTTTGTGTGCGAACCGAAGCCACTCAGTAAATCCCGTACAGTACTTGTCACATGCCGCTGGTCATCGTGTTTTCCCACTTCACGCGTTTGAGGAGATCGAAGTCGGAGAGCATTTTTCCGGTCCCCAGCACGACCGACGCAAGGGGATCGTCAGCCAGAGAAACAGGCAAGCCTGTTTCCATTGTAAGCCGTTTGTCGAGGTTCTTCAGCAGTGCGCCGCCGCCGGTGAGTACGATGCCTCGTTCGACGATGTCTGCCGAAAGTTCGGGGGGAGTTCGTTCGAGTGCTACGCGCACGGCGTTGATGATCGTCAGGATCGAATCGGCAAGCGCCTCGCGCACCTCGTCGTCAGTGATTGTAATCGTCTTGGGAATCCCTTCGATCAGGTTACGTCCACGGACTTCGTACGACAGCGACTCGTCGAGCGGATAAGCAGAGCCAAGCTCGATCTTGATCGCCTCGGCGGTGCGTTCACCAATCAACAGATTGTACTTCCGCTTGATGTACTGAATGATCGCCTCATCCATCTCGTTCCCGGCAACTCGCACCGCGCGCGAGTAGACGATACCGCTCAAGCTGATGACTGCGATGTCGGTTGTACCGCCCCCGATGTCGACAACCATGTTGCCGTGAGGTTCGGTGATGGGGAGTCCTGCCCCGATCGCAGCGGCCATGGCCTCTTCGACGAGGTAAACTTCCGAAGCCTTCGCCCGGTAAGCCGAGTCTTCCACCGCACGTCTCTCAACCTGAGTTATCTCTGACGGAATTCCGATGACGACGCGTGGGCTAACCCACGTTTTGCCGTTATGGGCCTTGCGGATGAAGTGTTGAAGCATCTTCTCCGTGACTTCGAAGTTGGCGATCACGCCGTCTTTCATCGGTCGAATCGCGACGATGTTCCCCGGGGTGCGGCCCAACATGTCTTTGGCGTCACGTCCAACAGCTTCAACCTGATTTGTGACTTTATTAATGGCGACTATAGAAGGTTCTGAAACGACAATGCCGCGTCCCTTGGCATAGACCAGCGTGTTTGCCGTTCCAAGATCAATAGCCAGGTCGCTGGAAAACAGACTGAAAATAGATTTAAACGCCATCTAGACTATATTCACTTCCCGTGGTGGTTAGAATGGAACTTCGGTGGGAAACACGCCGAACGCCCTAAGATACACCCTAACTTACAAACCGTCTATAGTTTACACGGCTGTACACTGATTGTCTTTGCAGTCCGTCTGCTCTGCGGATCTCCGCGGCGTCAAATCCGCGGCGAAACGCACACAGTTCTTGTTTGCCGCCTTCGCTTCATACATTGCCGTGTCGGCGCACGCGATCAGTTGCTGCGGGGAAGAAGCGTGCTTCGGAAATGCCGCCACTCCAAAACTCGCGGTTAACGAAAGTTGTAGACGACGCCCGCCGGTGAAATGATGGCGAATGATCTTTTGCCGGATGCGTTCCGCAACCTGGCCCGCCAGTTCGGTGCCCGTGTCAGGCAGCACGATGACGAATTCATCACCACCATAACGGGCGACGGCATCGGTGTCGCGTATGGAGGAGAGGATGACTGCCGCCATCTCCATCAGCACGTGTGAGCCGACAAGGTGACCGTGTTCGTCGTTGATCTGTTTGAAATCGTCGAGGTCGAGAAACAGTGCCGCCACACTCGATCCGTAACGACGAGCGCGCCTGATCTCGTTCAGCAGGAACTGGCGCAGGTATCTCGCGTTGTGGAGTTTGGTTAAATCGTCGGTCTGCGACAGCCGCTCGGCCTCGGCGATGCGAACGGCATTCGCAAGCGCAGAAGCAATCGGCAGGGAGAGTGAATCGAGTAAAGCGACGTCAGGTTTCTTGAACGCGCGTGCACCGGCTCCTTCACGGATGCCTTCGACGACTCCGAGTATCCGCTCGCCGCAGATCAAGGGAACAGCGACGACGAAACGTCCCTTTTCCTTGCGCTTGACGATGCCCATGCCGGCGGCCGCGCGCTTGGCTGCTTTAGTTTCCGAACCGAGCGGAAGATCGGGCTCGAGTTTCAAACGTCCCCACTCTTCTTCACTCGTCAAAACTTCCTGACCGGCCCACCTGACTGCGATTGCTTCGAGGGTCGCACCCTCGACGCCCTTCGTGTCAGTGAAGAGATAGATGGCCCAACGATCCGCTTTGATTAAGTTTTGCAGACCGGCAAGGGCCGTGTTTGCAGCACCATTTTGATCACCGCTGAAGTGCAACGACGAGACGAGGTCGTAAGCTGCGCGCAGGTCGCTGAACTTTATCTTTCGCGGTAGAGAAGCTTTTTCCGTTTCCTCGGGTGGCTCGAAAGAGTCGGGGAGTCGTAACTCTCCCGCGTCGCCACGGCCTTCAATCTCGCGGAGCAGTGCGGGAAGTTGCGCCGACTTGTCGGCGATTGCGAGGAAGCCGAGTCGCTTGAGTGTAGGACCGTCCAGACTGCGAAGATTATGACTTTGATAACCATTCGTCTGCCGGCGACATGCGACGAGGGGAGCGCCGGGCCAGAACGCTTTTGCATGATCGATTGCAGTGTGAAGTTCGACCATGTCGGCGCCGGGTACCACTTCGTAGAGCACGGCGAGTGGCGGTGGTCCTTCTGCGTCGCGCAAACCCACACGTTTTTGTTGCTGGGCCAGCGCCACTTCGACTTCAACCTCACGCAAGCCTTCGATCAGCGTCTTCACACCAGCACCACGCAGCGCCTCGATTAACTCGTACGCCGGTGCTTCGTGTGCATCCGTCAATAGGATTACGTGACTCGACATCTTTACGTCCTGCGGCCGTTGCGCGCGGAAAGTGCGACTTTGTACTGGCTGCTGTTGCCCTGTGAATCCTGTGCCTCGACGGTCATTTCTCTCGTAGATCCTTGCGCAGTGATCTGGATCTGAAACCCTCCGTCGGGTGCCGCAATCGTTTCACGACCATTGACGCGAATCGTGGTTCCGGGATCAGCCTTGCCGCGAATTAGATAAATATTGCCGCCCAGAAGTTCAGCCGAAAGATTTGCAAGCGAAACCTGCGAACCGGTACCCCGGTTCGTCACCATAAACTTCAGCGGCTCGCTCCAGTCGCTTGCCTGACCACTCGATGCCGTGGCCCGCACGCGCCAGAAGTAAACACCGGGTCGAAGATCGCTGGCGCTAAATTCCGTGGCCACGAGCTGATCTCTTTCGATAACTTTTCCATCGGTGACGAAGAAAGGTGAAGTGGCGACTTCCACGCGGTAATGAGCAGGCGTACCCGACTGCGGGCGCTGCCATTTCAACGCGACGTTCGCAGCGCCATTTGAACCAACAAAAACTTTCTCGAGATCCTGCGGCTTCGAAGGCTGCGGCACGTCCAGCAACTTCTGCGCGGGTGACAGCCGTCCCGAGTTGTTTACCGAAACGTATTCACCACCTTTGATAGAAGTCTTGTCGCCCTCGCGGTTTGTAGTCTCGATCGCACCGCTTGCAACCCGGATTTCTTCAGTGCCTTCCGGATTAACTCCGAAACTCGCATTGGTCTTTTCACCCATCGTGTTCTTCGTCTGGGGAGTTTCGACCACGTTTGTAGTGCCATCGACCTGTTGATCGGTGCGCACGGACAACTGACCGCTGTCGACCCTGACGTGAACGTTTGTTTTCTTACCGTCGTCGGCGCGGGCGTTGTCGCGAACGATGATGATGCTGTTTGGTTTGACGAGGAGTGTTGAGCCGTCGGCGAGGCCGATGCGTGCACGCCCGTTGGCCTGGGTTTGCACCGTATCGCCGGGGTAGAGCTCAGTTTCGCTGTTGGCGGCGATCATCTCACGCGTGGCGGCGCGGATGACCCTGACGTCGCCTTCAAACGAAATAAAGCGGGCGCCGGCTGGATGTTTCACTTCGGCGATATTTTTGAGGGGGTTGCCGTACTTCCAGACGTAAAGCGCCGCGCCCGCAGCAAGTGCGAGGAGCACAAAAATGAAGATTACGAGATAGACAAAACGCTTCTCGATAATCCACCAATCAAAGGCAAACCGACTGGTTCTATTAACCGCCATTGGTCTAATCGAGTTCGGGAAGGAAGCTCAACCAGGGTTGAGACGTTTTTGATCAGGAGTGTGAGTCCAACGTGTGCCGATGGCCGAAACCACCGGTTTCAGGGGCAGTAGCAACTACCGATAGGGAATTTAACACACGAGAACGCGCTGTTCAAGCACGTTTAAAGCTATTTT
>DASUPZ010000413.1:0-6233 GCA_036280855.1 Pyrinomonadaceae bacterium
TCATGCGTGCTCGAGTACTAAAGCGGCGCCGGGCCGCCGCACTCCAAGGAGGCGCCCGTGTCTTTGGGGCGGAGAACCTTTAGAATGTCGCACGATGCGCGCGATTGTTCTTTCCGCCGGCTACGGCACACGCCTCTGGCCACTCACTGAAGACAGGACCAAACCCGCGATACCTATCCTGGGCAAACCGCTCGTCGGTTATGTCGCCGAATACCTTGCTGGTTACGGGATCGATGAGATTGTGGTGAACCTGCATCACCGGCCTGAGTCGGTTCGCAGAGCACTGGGCGATGGGAGTCGCTTTGGCGTCAAGCTTCACTACGTCGAAGAGCCCGTAATTCTCGGAACGAGCGGAGCGATTGATAACACGCGCGAGTTTTTCGAAAGCGAAACGTTTGTGGCCGTCAATGGAAAGATCATCACCGACATCGATCTCAGCGCGGCGCTTAAGACTCATCGAGACAGGAAAGCGATCGCGACCCTTGTCCTGCTGCCAAACACGTTGCGCGAGCGTTTCACCGTCGTCGAAACAGAGCACGGATTGGTTAAGAGGTTCGGCGGAATGCCTGCCGCGGATGAACACGGATCGGCGCCTTTGATGTTTACGGGGATACAGATCCTCGAGCCGCGGATCTTTGAGTACATTCCGCGGGGCGTGTTTTCACACACGACCACGGATGTGTATCCGCAGGCGATGGCGCGTGGTGAAGTTGTGGCGGCGCATGTCGCGTCGGGGAAATGGCGCGAGCTGTCGACGTTGCGCAGGTATCTCGATATCAGTGTCGAACTGTTGCAGGAAAAAGGAAGGCCTTACGTCGCTGGAGCTAGCAGCACGATTTCTGAAACGGCCGCAGTGAATGATTCGATTCTGTGGGACAGCGTGGAAGTCGGCGCTGGGGCGAAAGTCAACAGAGCAATTCTGGCTGACAACGTGAGGATTCCGAGTGGCGAGATCGTCGAAAGCGCTGTGGTCGTGCCTGCGAGCCTGATTCAGGGCAAATTAGCGCCGGAAAAAGCTCTTCCCGGTCATCGCAGAGGCGAAAACTTTATCGTGCCCTTATGATACAATCCGGCGATTGGCAAGCGGCAATCAAACACCAATGAGTGCTCCAAAACCTGTGATTTCGAACGTATTTGAATCCTCCGCGTCCGATCGACTAGCGAGATTCATCACGGAACAGGGAATCGCAGGCAAGGAAGCCGTCGCGCTCACTCCCGACGCTTCGACGCGCCAGTATTACCGCATCGCCTGGAAGAAACGCACCGCCGTTGCGGCTGTCTATCCCGAGCCTTTCGATCCGGAGTTTCATCCCTATCTCGATGTGACGCGGCTCTTTCTCGACTGCGACATTCCCGTGCCGGAAATCTACGCGGTCGACGGCAACGCCGGGATCATCGTTCAGGAAGATCTGGGCGACCGGCAGTTGTTTCACGTCTACGACACCGAAAGTGAAGAGGAGTGTGAAGGGTATAAAGAGCAGGCGATTGCCCTGATTGCGAAAATTCAGAAGGCGACCGGTCGGGCTTACGAGACGCATTCGATCTCCAGCAAGTTGGCCTTTGACGAAGCAAAGCTTTCGTGGGAGCTTGATTTCTTTTTCGATCACTACTTCGGGAGCTTGCGGCAGGAAAACCTGCGTCACGCGGAAGTCGCGGAGTTGAAGGCAGAGTTGAACGATATTGCGGCCGAGTTGTCAGCTATGCCGCGGGTGCTTTGCCATCGCGATTACCACGCGTCGAATTTGATGATCGACAGTAAGAAGCTGTTGAGAATTGTGGATCATCAGGACGCTCGCATGGGGCCCGCGAGTTACGACCTGGTTTCGTTTCTGCTCGACCGCCAACCATGTCCGCCGTCGCTGGCTGAACTCCGCGCGCATCGTCTGTTCTTTCTCGAAGAGCGGCGCAAGCTCGGGTTGGGCGCAATCGATCCTGATGATTTCGCGCTCGAGTTTCGCCTGATGACGATCCAGCGCGGATTGAAAGCGACGGGAACCTTTTCGTATCAGAGCGCAGTGTGCGGCCGTGCCGCAGTTTACGAGCACTTTATTCAGCCCACTCTCGAAATTGTTTTACAAGCCGCCGAATGGCTCGAACGTTTCCCCACACTCCGTCGAATGTTGAAAGAAAGAATCCAGTAACTACTTATAAGCCCGGTTTTTCGATGACAACGCCCCTAAACGAAATCACTGCAAACAACCACACCTACATCAACCAACTTTCAAAACACGCCGGTAGCGAAGTTGTCCTAAAAGGATGGCTTTACAACATGCGCTCCAGCGGCAAGATTCTTTTCCCGCAACTACGCGACGGCACCGGCATTGTGCAGTGCGTCGTTTTGAAAAATTCGATCTCGCCTGAACTGTGGGAAACGTTGAAAGGTCTTGGGCAGGAATCGGCTCTGACAATCCGCGGCACGGTACGCGCCGACAGCCGCGCGCCCAGTGGTTTCGAGATCGATGTGATCGATGCAGAGGTAGTAAAGCAGGCCCACGATTATCCGATCACGCCGAAAGAGCACGGCACGGAGTTTCTCATGGACCACAGGCACCTGTGGTTGCGATCTCGACGGCAACATGCGGTGCTGAAAGTCAGGCACACGGTGGTCCAGGCAGTGAGAAACTTCCTCGATAACGACGGGTTCACACTTTGCGACGCTCCGATCTTTACACCGGCCGCGTGCGAAGGAACGACGACACTTTTCGAAGTCGATTACTTCGATGGTGAAAAGGCTTACCTGACACAGTCGGGCCAGCTCTACAACGAAGCTACGGCCGCGGCGTTCGGGAAAGCTTATTGTTTTGGTCCAACCTTCCGCGCTGAGAAATCGAAGACGCGACGTCACCTGACTGAGTTCTGGATGGTCGAGCCGGAAATGGCGTATGCGACGCTCGACGACGTGATGAATCTCGCGGAACGCATGCTGTCGTACATTGCCGTTCGAGTGCTTGAAGATCGAAGTGAAGAGTTGAAGGTGCTCGAGCGTGACACTTCGAAACTCGAAGCGATCGTGTCGCCGTTTCCGCGGGTTCACTACGATGATGCAGTGAAGATGCTTCACGAAGGATTTGAGAAAGGCGCGCTAGAGACGAAGTTTGAATGGGGTGGAGACTTTGGCGCACCCGATGAAACTTACATTTCGAGCCAGTTCGACAAACCGGTGATGGTCCATCATTATCCTGCGGCGGTGAAGGCGTTTTACATGGCGCGCGATCCGGAGCGTGCGGAGCTTGCGCTTGGAGTAGACGTGCTTGCGCCGGAAGGTTATGGCGAGGTTATCGGCGGCGGCGAACGCGCTACGTCGCTGGAGTTTCTGGAAGAGCAGATCGCACAGCATGGACTTCCGCAGGAGGCGTTTGAGTGGTACCTGGATCTGCGGCGTTATGGCAGCGTTCCACACGGCGGATTTGGTATGGGTATCGAGCGGTGTACGGCGTGGATGTGTGGAATCGAGCACATTAGGGAGACGATCCCGTTCCCGCGTATGCTCTATCGCATCAGACCGTAGCCGCGAAAAGGGCACAGAAAGCACAAAAAGTTAGTCATTGCGCCTTTTGTGCTTCTTTGTGGCGAAGAAGGAGTTTTGAGTTATGACGTGTCCGAGATGTGGTGCTCAATTGCTGGAGGGTTCGACCTTCTGTGGCGCTTGTGGCCAACGGCTGGCGCCGGCGAGCACGCAACCGATGAATCAAGGCAACCAGGCTGGTGGAATTCAGATCGATGAAGATTCGCGCGGCCACGGCAGCGGTTACGACTATGAAGTTTTACATCAACCATCGTTTGCGCTTGCCGTGCTTCGACTTCAAGCTGAACAGGCAATCCAGGCCGAATCCGGCGCGATGGTTTCGATGTCAGCTAATATAGAACTTCAATCGCAGATGAAGGGTGGCTTTCTGGGCGCGATCAAACGCGCCGCGGGTGGTGAATCGGCATTTATCTCGACGTTCACTGCGCGAGGCGGTCCGGGTGAAGTAACGCTCGCGCCCGGTACTCCCGGCGACATCGCGGCCATCGAACTCACCGGCCCGCCATTCTTTGTACAATCGAGTTCTTATCTCGCCGGCGATGCGAGTCTCACGATCGACACAAAATGGGGCGGCGCGAAGTCGTTCTTCTCAGGCGAAGGCTTATTCGTGTTGATGGTCCAGGGGCGAGGACTTCTGCTGGTTTCATCCTTTGGCGCCATTCATCGCAAGCGACTTCAAGCCGGCGAACGTTACGTGGTGGACACAGGACACCTCGTCGCGTGGGAAGGCACGACTCAATACACACTTCGCAAAGCCGCATCCGGCTTCTTTCGCAGTATGATGAGCGGCGAGGGGATCGTGGCGGAGTTTACGGGCCCCGGCGAACTACTAATTCAAACGCGGAACCTCGCAGCTCTCGCAGGTATGTTGAGGCCGTTCTTCCCGAGCCAGGGCGGCGGCGGTGGTGGCTTCAATTTTGGTTCGTAATGATTGCTGAAACAAAAAAGTCAGTCAGCATATTTGGTGTGCCCCTCGGCTACGGCGCGAGCATGGCCGGCGTGGATATGGGACCCTCCGCATTGCGTGTGGCGCGTTTGAATCAACGCATCGCACGTCTGGGTTACTCAGTCCAGGATCTCGGCGACATGCGACTCGATCGTCCGCAAGGGTTTCCTGAACCGGATGAAAAACTGAAGTACGTTCGTGAGATCAGCAATGCGTGCGAACAGCTTGCGCGTGAGGTCGAAGCCATCCTCGTCGCGGGTCAACTACCTTTGATACTCGGTGGCGATCACTCGATCGCGATCGGCTCGTTCTCAGGCGCTGCGTGTCACTTCAGAAAGCAACAAGAGAGTCTCGGCCTGATCTGGTTCGACGCACACGCCGACATGAACACTCCTGAGACAACTCCTTCAGGAAACATTCACGGCATGCCTTTGGCCACATTATTCGGCTACGGCGCTCCGGAACTCACCCAGGTCGCCGGCTTTTCGCCTAAACTCGATCCGCGACTCTGCGCTCACGTCGGTGCGCGTGATATCGACACCGGTGAAAGGGAATTGATCAAACGTCTCGGCGTGCGTTTCTTTACGATGCGCGAGATCGACGAGCGTGGCATGAAAGCCTGTATGGACGAAGCGATTGAGATTGCGAAAGGTGGAAGCGCCGGCTACGCGGTCACGTTCGACGTCGACGTTCTCGACCCCGGCGATGCTCCTGGTTCGGGCACGCTCGTTCGCGGTGGCCTGACGTATCGCGAGGCTCATCTCGGAATGGAAAAGATCGCTGAAGCGGGCGACATGCGTTATCTCGAAATGGTTGAGATCAATACTGCTCTCGACAACAACAACAAGACTGCGGAGTTGGGTGTCGAACTGATATTATCGGCTTTGGGGAAAACGATTCTGTAAAGGCTGGTAACGAACAAGAGTGCCAAAAAAGCTTCGTGTCGGAGTGATCTTCGGCGGGCGATCGGGTGAACACGAAATTTCGATTCGATCAGCTCGGGCAATTATTGAAGCTATCGATCGCCGGAAGTTTGACGTAGTACCTATCGCCATCACACAGGAAGGGAAGTGGCTTGCACCCGCACACTCGGCCCAGCTTCTTCCTTCCGCGGTTCACGGTTTACTCCCTTCGGAAACTCACGCAGCCACAAGCGACATCGCCATTCTCGGCGACCCGTCGCACAAAGGTCTTGTCACACTCGATTCCAATTCGACGCAGGAAAAGCTCGACGTAGTGTTTCCCGCGCTGCATGGACCGTTCGGCGAAGACGGAACACTTCAAGGATTACTTGAGATGGCTGACGTTCCTTACGTCGGCTGCGGTGTGCTCGCCTCCTCGTGCGGCATGGACAAAGTGACGATGAAGTCGCTGTTTGTGCAGGCGGGTTTACCAATCTGCAAGTACCTGTGGTTTCTGAGGTCTCAGTGGCGTGACAATCCAGCTAAAGTAATACGTAAGGTTACGAGCGAGATCGGGCTGCCGTGCTTTATTAAGCCGGCGAATCTCGGATCGTCTGTTGGCGTTTCGCGCGCGACCGACAAGAAGTCTCTAACTAAAGCAATCGAGCTCGCGGCGGAATACGATCGCAAGATCATCGTTGAAGAAGAACTGATCGCGCGCGAGATTGAATGCGCCGTGCTGGGGAATGATGAGCCTAAAGCCAGCTTGCCGGGAGAGTATGTGGTCTATGACGAGGCGGCAAGATTTCTCGATTACACGGAGAAGTATGCAAACACAGGGAACGTGAGTTTTGTTGTT
>DASUPZ010000414.1:0-6216 GCA_036280855.1 Pyrinomonadaceae bacterium
TTTGTTCGCTCGGTCGACGTGGTCCCATTCATCGTGCCGCCGGCGTTGAAGATGTACTGGAAATGGGCCGCTTTGGGAACGTTTTCCGATCCCTGAAACATCATGTGCTCAAACAGGTGCGCGAAGCCGGTGCGTCCTTCTTTTTCGTTGCGCGACCCGACGTCGTAGTAAACGGCAATCGAAACCACGGGGATCGCGCGATCCGGACTCAGCACGACTCGCAGGCCGTTTGCGAGCGTAAACTCTTCGATTGGGGTCGGCGGTAATTGAAATCTTTCTGCCACGGGATTTTCTCTACTGAAACAAAGGCGTGCTTTACCATTCGCGAGGAAGGTAAAGCACTGCTTTGGGGGGAAGTTTAAGTTGTAGGCGCGAGTCGTTCGCGCGCCGTGAGCGAGCGTTAGACTGGTTTGTCTATGATCAGCCCGCGAAGTTCCGCTTTCAATCGTTCGATTTCGGCGAGCTTCGCCCTGACGCGCTCAAACAATGCCGACTGCGTCTTTATGCCTTCGTCGATCAGAAAGCCTGCCGCTTCAGCACGGCTGCGAAAAACGCCGGCCTGGACCAGGGCCTCCAGCTTTTCCTGCGCCTCGGGCGAGATCTTAACTGCCACAACGTAATCATCCTTCGCCGAGATTGCCTTTTCGATGGTCCTACTAATGTCGCGTCCGATCGCACTCAGTGATTCCGGAATACGGGAAGCGATGTCGCGCACGGATGACGCCGTTCGACTATGTTCTTCTGAACCTTCCGGATCGTCGTCGCGAAGCATCAGGTCGTCAACTCGTTCCGGCGTCGGGTGTTCTTCCTTGTGATACGGACTACTCATTTCGTACAGACTCCTTTAGTGACTCTGAATTCTATCCGTCCGTTCTTACGATTGTTTTCATGTGTATGTTCATTCTACGGAGCGCGGGAAACACGGTCAAGCAACGCCACGGATTACACGGATGTTTGCACGATTAACGCGGAAGGAATACCACTGATTTAACGGTGGAATCGTGAACGTCGACCGGTAGTAGCTCGGAGCCGTGCAGTTCATGGCATTTGTAACCGTAACTCTCCATCTCCGCGACGAACTCAGCCGCCGTGCAGCCGGAGACTTTCGAAAGCTGCGCCGGATGCAACTCCGAAAGGATCACCGGCCGGTCCTCTTTCAACAACTGCTTTGCCCCGCGAAACGCCAGCAGCTCCGCCCCTTCAACATCGATCTTGATGAAATGCACTGGACGGCGCAGCGGATAATTGTCGAGCGTGATCAGTTTCACTTCAGTAACGTCATGTCCTGACGGCACGTTTCCCGCTTTCAGGTATGCACCGCCGGCGTTGGTCGTCTTCGCAGCGCTGATTAGTTGTGCAGTGCCGGCCTTGTCGCCGACAGCAACACGCTCCAGCACAACGCGATCTTCAAAACGGTTTTCAGCAACCGATCGCACCACCATTGTCGCCAGGTCTTCAAGCGGCTCGAACGCGTAAACTTTACCTGTTGGACCAGTCAACGACGCCATGGTCACGGTGAACAGGCCGATGTTCGCGCCTATGTCGAGCACGTTTTCACCCGGTCTAACCGTGCGACGCACGAACTCGAGTTCTTCCGCTTCGTATGTGCCTCTGATTATTCCCCAGCCAATTACGATGTCAGACGTGTCGACAAACAGTCTCAACCCGCCATCCATCTCCTTGATGACTATGTTCCGATCGTTGAAGAGTGTGAGCTCGGGATTGTTCTCGCCAAACTCCGGCGACAACATGAAATTCGCGCGGAGTTGTCTCGTGCCGCGAGTCGTCGCCACTTTCTCGTCGATCACGAAATCGCTTTCCGGTTCTCGATCCAGAAACAGCCGGTAACCCCAGATGACGTGTTCGCGTGTCAGAACGTCCTGCTCGTCATTCGAGATCTCGTCGCGGCCTTTGATGGCGGAGGTCAGTCGTTTAAGGAGGCTCATTCGTAAAAGTGATTCCCGCACAGGTTACAACACCTGCTTTCGCAACGGAACATCGAGAGCACAACCTTGCCCGTGCAGTCGGCATCCGTTATATTGCAACGGCGGTTTTAAGCGCATTTTCGCGCCGCCGAAGTCTGTACTAATCGAGGTTTACGGTGAAAAGAATTCCGGCCCAACTCGCTCTCATCCTGCTTATCCTTACACTAATTGTTCCCGGTTTTGTTTTCGCTCAAAACCCCTCGGGTGGCAATCCGAGCCGCAGCGGTTATCCAGGCAGAAGATCGAATCGCGCGGTGAGCCCGGTCGTTACGGCGATCCAGCGTGATTTTGATGAAGCGCTGAAACTGATCGAACAGCAGTACGTCGATGGTCGCAAGATCAACTACAACGACGTCTACAAGTCGACGATCATCGGCATGCTTCGTTCACTCGATCCGCACTCCAATTATTACGACCGTGAAGAGTTTGAAGAGTTGAAGACGGATCAGCGTTCAGAGTACTTCGGCATCGGCGCCTCAATTCAGACTTATCTTCGCGGCGATCAGGTGGACACCTACGTCACCTCGACCTTTGACGGCTCCCCGGCCGCACGCGCGGGATTGCGTTATGGCGATCGCATCGTCGAAGTAGACGGCGCGAAGATGACCGGCAAGACTTCGCTCGAAGTTCGCGACAAGATTCGTGGTCCACGCGGCTCCAGCGTAAAGGTGACGTTGGAACGCGCCGCCGACAAGCGTCTCGAGAAGATCGACATCGTGCGCGATGCTGTTCCCCAACCGTCGATTCCTGATGCTTACATGTTGAAACCCGGTGTCGGTTACATCGACATGACCAGAGGTTTTAACTATACGACTACTGACGAGCTGCTCGACGCCATCGATCGCCTGCACACGAAAGGCATGAGCGCCCTCGTGCTCGATCTGCGAAACAATCCGGGTGGATTTTTGGACCAGGCGATTCATGTTGCCGAAGTTTTTCTGCGAAGTGGCCAGCTGATCCTGACGCAGAAAGGCCGGAATGGTTTTCGCGACAATACCTACGAGTCGCGAAACAACGCGCCTGACATGACCCCGCTCGTAATCCTGATCAACGAATCCACTGCATCAGCATCGGAGATCGTCGCGGGAGCGATGCAGGATCACGACCGCGCGGTGATCGTGGGCCAGACGAGTTTCGGCAAGGGTCTCGTGCAAAGCATTATTCCGCTCGAACATGGCGCCGGGTTGACGCTGACTTCCGCGAAGTACTACACGCCTTCGGGCCGGCTGATTCAACGTGATTACACGGAAGGTGGATTTTACGACTATTACACTCACGGCGGTGGTGTGGCTCGCGAGCCGAAGCAGGAGCCTGCCAAGCCTGCCGGTCCGGAGATGAAGACTGACACGGGCCGTGCGGTTTATGGCGGCGGCGGAATCATGCCGGACGAAAGCGTGAATCCGCGCACTATAAATATCACTCAGCGCCGTTTGTTGAGCCCGATCTTCGCGTTCACGCGTGAACTGGTGAACGGTCGTATCCGTGGTTTGGAGTCGAGCCGTATACCCGGAGGCATCAAGTTCCGGCACGAGCTCCAGCCCGAAGAGTTCAAGATCAGTGACGCGATGATCAAGGCGTTTCGTGATTTCGTACTCGCGGATCCGGCGTTTAAGGTCACCGCTGCGATGGTCGATCGAAATCGTACTTTCGTCGAATCAGAGCTGCGATTCAACATCGCCACGGCCGCTTACGGCCGCACGATCGGCGACCGGGTTTTCATCACATCCTACGACCCTCAGATCGCGAAAGCCCTCGAGGTCGTTCCCAAAGCCCGCGAGTTAAGTAAGAGATAAACGCAAATAGGTCGTATAGGTCCCATAGGACTTATATGACCTATTGCGGTGTTGCAACGGTAAAACAAAGTCTTGCCTTTAAAACCGCCGCTGTGATAGGGTTTGGTGCGGCATGAAACGCACGAACCGATCAGCCAAAACCCTCGTCAACACCGAAGAACTCGGACGCGCGGTGCGCCGCAGGCGAGAAGAGCTTGGCCTCAGCCTTCGCGACGTGGCCAGCAAAACATCGGTTTCCGCCTCGACCCTCTCACGCATCGAAAACGGCACCGGCAAGCCCGATGCGGACAACATCGCACGTTTGACTGCATGGCTCGAAGTCCCGATGGAGCGAATCCTCAGCGGTCGCGATCCACAGGCAGAATCACCCGCCGTGGTCTATTACCCCGAGGAACCGACGCCTCAGATCGTCGAAGCTCATCTTCGCGCAGATCGCAATCTCACCCCCGAAACTGCCGCTGCCCTCTCCGAACTTTTTCGCGTGGCCTATAACCAGTTTAGTAGGACCACGGGCGAAAAGAGTCCGAAGAAGCGGCGTTAGACCACGCTGAATTCCGCGTTATACTCTGCAAGTGCTGCTCGGCGATCTACCTTCAGGTGAAAAGTGGCGAAACTTCGAGCTGAAAGCTCTCGGCTTGCGCGACTTCGCGCGCGTTCGCATTGACCAGCCGTTAAATCCGTTCGACCTCGCCAGCTTTGCAAATCTGCTCGTGATTCGTTTCGATGAAGTGGCCGGCTTGAGCGAAACTGCGCGCGAGCATCTTCTGGGTTCGGCGTCTGAAAAGTGGTCCGGCGGCGCGTTGACACTGCCAAACGGCATGAAACTCGTAATACTTAATCCAACGCACGGGCGCGCAAGGACCAACGCAACGTTGATGGAAGAGATCTGTCACGTGTTCCTGGGCCATCAACCCAACCGGCTCTCGGTGGTTACGAAGGACGAACGTGGTAAGGTAATGGCTCGTGATTACCGTAAGTCCGACGAAGAGGAGGCTTACGGAGTCGGAGCGGCGGCCCTCGTCCCGTATGCCTCGTTGAAGAAAATGTTATTGCAGGGCAAGACTTCAAGAGACATCAGTATGCATTTTCGTGTCAGTCGTGAGCTGGTTGAGTACCGGATGAAAGTTACGCATCTCTGGCGTGAGTTCAAGGACTAAGCTTTGAGTCTTTGCGTCTTTGTTGGAAAATAACAATCTATGACGGAGCGATTAAAAGAGGTGGCAGCGCATGGTCTCACCACCGTCGACAAGCTGCGCATGCTGCTCGACATCACCAAGAAGATCAGCCGTTCACTCGATCTTCAGGAAGTGCTCAACCTGGTGATGGACACGCTCGACTCGCTGATCCCATACGACGCCGCCGGAATCTTCATCCTGCAATGTCTCGATCGGGACCAGGTTCCCGAGGGCGAAGAGCCCTGCACGTTCAAGGCTGAATCCGTTCGCGGGTACGACATCGATGAACTCTCGGGTCTACACCTCAAGCTTGGAGAAGGATTCATCGGCAGCGTAGCACTGAGCGCTACACCGATGATTTCCGGGGACGTGCGCGACGATCCTATTTACATAAACGCGCGCGATCGCACACGTTCCGAGATGGTTGCGCCGATCATTTCGAACGACGAAGTGATCGGAGTGTTCGATCTCGAGAGCGACGAGCTCAACGCTTATTCAAACGACGACCTGGACGTTCTGATGCTGCTGGCGTCGCAGGTTGCGATCATCATCGAGAAGGTGATGCTGCACGAGCAGATGATCGAGACTAAGAGACTTCAGGGGCAGTTGGAAGTGGCGCGGCAGGTCCAGCTGGAATTGCTGCCGCCGAGAGATCCGGAGTTACCGGGTTATGACATCAGCGCCTACAACTACCCGTCTGAGGAAGTATCGGGCGACTACTACGACTGGGTTCGGATTTACGACGACGAGATCGGGATCGTCATCGCCGACGTAGCGGGCAAAGGTGTGCCGGCGGCGATCCTGATGGCTTTCCTGCGGGCCAGCCTGCGGGCCGCGACACACATCGGGTACGCAACAAATATCTCGATGGCGAAGGTCAACTACCTGCTGTGGGAGTCGATCGAACGGAACCAGTTTGTGACTGCGTTCCACGGAATTTTGGATGCGTCGAACAGGACTCTGTCGTACTCGAATGCTGGTCACAACCCGCCCGTACTTCTGAAGGCGAATGGCGAGCTTCAGATCATCGAACATGGTGAACTACCTTTGGGAATGTTCAGCGAGACGCGTTATCACGAGTATCACCTGCTGATCGAGCCGGGTGACGTGCTTGTGCTTTACACGGATGGAGTAACAGAAGCGTTGAGCCCGGAAGGCGAGGAGTTTGGACGCGATCGGTTGGTCCAGGCGGTGAAGGAGAACTGCGAGCAGCCTGCGCGCGAGTTGATTGCGAGTTTGGAGATGGCGGTATTGGGTTGGACC
>DASUPZ010000415.1:0-5935 GCA_036280855.1 Pyrinomonadaceae bacterium
GAGTTTTTGCGAATCGGTTGCGGGCGTGACTGACGTCTGCGTCTGATTCTGTCGCCAGGCGTTGAATTGCTCCTGTGGCTCCGCAACTACCCAGAGCGCCATTCGCGCATGCTGCAAACCGCAGTATTCCGCACACTGACCGCGATAAACTCCGGGCTTGTCCGCCTGCAACCAGATGGTGTTGATCTTGCCGGGTATCAGATCTTTCTTCCCCGAAAGATTCGGCACCCAGAAACTGTGGATCACGTCAGTCGAATTCAAACGAAACGTGACGGGCACGCCGACAGGAATATGGATCTCGTTCGCAGTGGTGAAGATGTTGCTCGCATCAACGTCGAGATAACGTACTTCCCACCACCACTGATGACCGGTGATCTCAATCGTTAGACCATCTTTGTCTGCAAGCTCGGCGCTCAACGAACGTCCCGTTAAAAAACTCGCGATGGTAAAAACAAACAGGATGACCACCGTGATCGAGAGAGCGGCGATCACAACGGTGCGTCGTCGATGTTCCGATTCGACTGGCGGATCAAGAACCGGTGTCGTCAACTGCTCTTCGCGAGTCGACTTCTTCAACCCGATCAGCAGCGCGACTATTACGAGCACAAACACGATCGTGCAGACCCAGAACATCAACCACCATAAATCACTGATATTTCCCGCTTGCGGCCCCGCTGGATTGATCGCGTTATGAATCCCTCCACACGATGAAACAAAGAGCAACACGCCAAGCGCCGCCAGGCACTGAAAAATTCGCCGCGTTGTTTCCGGTGCTCTCATCATGGTTGCGTTGATTGTTGCGCAGCCTCCCTCTTTGTGCGTTGCTCCGAGCGACGTGCGTTCATCGTGTCGTTGCGACTCGGCGACACGTCTTTCTGCAACTGCCCACTCATCGAGCGCACGTATCCGACGATCTGCTGTACCTGGTTGTCGGGAATCTTCTGGCGAAACGAAGGCATTCCGTTTGGACGTCCTTCGACGATCGTCGAGTAAATGTTTTCGGAGTTCTGACCGTAGATCCAGACCTCGTCCATCAACGGTGGTCCAATACCGCCACCGCCGTTGAAGTGACATCCGCTACAGTTGTATTGCGTGTAGAGACGTTTACCTTCATTGAGGTCGAAGGCGCGTTCTTCGGACGGGTTCTGCACGGGCCGCGGCAAACCCGCAGAGCCCGGATGGATGTCGCTCATCGTGACGTCATACGACTTATAGTTCGACGGAGGCGACGTAAACTTTCGCTGCTCGCGTTTGCAGGCGACCACGGATAAAAACAAAGCAACACAGATAAGCACGGATCTAAACACCGGCGCCTCCTTTCTCACGATCTACTCTCGGAACTCGGTAGTCCTGGAGAAGCCGATCGATCTCCCCGCGGCGCTTTTCGAGAATCTCGTCGATGCGATCTTTAAAATCCTGATCGTCGCGTCGCACACCCATCGAGATGTCGAACACAAACGGCAGAAACGGCTGATCGATCTGCGGCGACACAGGCACCACCTCCATTGGTACGCGCGATTGCTTCGCAAAAAACCCCGCGAGCGGTCCCCAAACGATCGCCACATCCACATCGCGTTTTTCGACGGCATCGACAATCCGCGCCGGTGGATTCGCTTTGCTGTAGTCGCCGTAAACCGTGAAACCTTTAACGTTGCCGACGATGTTTCGGCGGCCGAGTGCGTGCGCAGGGGGCGCGTTGCTGAAGTCGTCGCCGATGATCTGGACGCCGATTTGAAGTTTTTTGAGTACGGGATCGTCGAGTGAATCGATCTTCAGTCCACTGTCCCTGCGGTAAAGAAAAACGTACGTCGAGCGGTAATAAGGCTTCGTCGTCAACGCGAGCTCAAATCCCTGCGGCACGCCGAGCACGACGTCACACACGCCCGCTCGCAGCGTGTTGCGGAAGAAGCCGCGTCGCTGCGCCCACCACGTGTACTCGACGCGCTCGCCGAGTTCCCGCGCCAACAACTCCGCGAGCTTGTTTTCGAAACCCTCGCCACGTTCATTCGAGAACGGAAGATTATTCGGATCGGCGCAGACGCGAAGCACGCCCGGCGGACGAGTAAACACGGGCGCAGCAGCGACTGACGATACTGCCGATGCTGTTGGGGGCTTGTGCTCAGCACACCCGACCGTCAACAAAGCCCACAAGCACAACGCACATTTAAGGAAGCGCAAACACATAAAGCATGCCTCCCTTCTGCGTGTACTGCGGCAGGTCGCCCATCGCGCCGACGAATCCCAGCGCCCCAGTCACGTCTCGTGAGTCAAGTCCAGCAGCCACGATGGCACCGGACCAACCTCCGACCCCCGCGAGGATCGCCACGTACTGCTTCCCATCCGGTCCTCGATAACTCACCGGTTGCCCGATGATCCCCGAGCCACATTTGAACTGCCACAACACAGTCCCGTTTTTTGCATCGACTGCTTTGAACCAGCCATCCATCGTGCCGTAGAAAACAACGTCGCCCGCCGTCGCCACCGCACCGCTCCACACCGGAAAGTTTTCACTGATGGCCCACACCTTTTCGTTCTTAACCGGATCCCACGCGAGAAACTCGCCGCGATTGCCGCCCGGTCCTGCATACATGCGCACGTTCGCGCCGACGTAAGGCGTGCCCGCGATGTAGTTCGCTTCGAGACCTTCCATGTCCATGCAGAGATTCTGGTGCGGGATGTAGATGAGTCCGGTGCGTGGCGAGAACGCGGACGGCTGCCAGTCTTTTGCGCCGGGTGCAGCGGGACAGATCTCGCGCACGACTTTACCAACCTGAGTTTCCTTTTCCGGGTTGTAGATGATCCGTCCCGTGTTGAGATCAACACCGTGAGACGAAGTGATGTAGTGGAACGGATTTGCTGAAAGCACCTGGCCGTTCGTGCGGTCCATCACGTAGACGTAGCCGTTGCGTTCCGGCCGCACCAGCACCTTGCGCGGCTGGCCATTCACCGGAACGTCGAGCAGGATCTGTTCGTTGACGGCGTCGTAGTCGTGCAGGTCGTGTGGACTAAACTGGTAGAACCAGCGCGCCTGACCCGTATCCGGATCGCGTGCGAAGATTCCCGAACTCCACTTGTTGTCGCCCGGACGTTGCTCGGCGTTCCACGGTCCAGGGTTGCCGGTGCCGTAGAAGATCAGGTTCAACTCGGGATCGTAAGAGATCCAGCCCCACGTCGTGCCGCCGCCGATCTTCCACGCGTCCGCGGGCCAACTCGTGACGCCCAGCTCTTTTCCCTGGTCCTGTGGATAGTAGGGCCGGAAGTTCTCGCCGATAAGGCAGTCGGCATCCGGCCCGGTGTGATATGCACGCCATGCGATCTTTCCGTCAGTCGCATTTAGCGCGGTAAGCCAGCCACGGACGCCAAACTCACCGCCACTGTTGCCAACCAGCACTTTGCCTTTCACAACGAGGGGCGCCATCGTCATCGACTCGCCGAGGTTGATGTCGCCGACGTTCGTTTTCCAGATCTCCGTGCCCGTTGTCGCATCGAGTGCGATCGTGTGGTTGTCGAGCGTGTTGAAGAAGATCCTGTTCTCCGAGTAGACCACGCCGCGATTGACGACGTCGCAACACGCGACCCCCTGCGCTGAAGACACCGGGTTCGGTTCGTACTTCCATTTGAGAGGACCACCCGGCTGCGTGAGATCGAGTGCGTACACGATGTTTGGATACGGGGTGATCACGTACATCGTGTTGTTGACGACGATCGGCGCCGCTTCATGACCACGCACCACGCCGGTCGAAAAGGTCCAGGCGAGTTTGAGATTGGCGACGTTGGAAGTATTTATGTCTTCGAGACCGCTGAAACGTGTGCTCGCGTAGTCTTTTGCGGGCATCGTCCACTGCCCGTCTTCAGGTTGAAGGGCGACGCTGGCTCCGGTCGGTGCTGTGAGAACTCGATTTCCAGCGGGCGTGGGTGGTTGCGGTTCGCGACGCGTGCATGCAGCGATGAGTAGCGCAACGCAAACGGCCGCTGCCGTTCTTCTGAACGCAGTTGAGAACCTTCTTTTCACGCTGAAACTTCCCTGGGCTCGTTCTTTGCACCTACGGAGGTACGCCGCAGATCATACAAAAGCTGTGCAACTCATGTTGTGTGGTCCATAAAGGATTGTAAGCGTATTATCCTTAGTTGAAGGAAGTTTCACGCAGTGAAAAATAGAACAGGATCAGTCGTATCGTGTACCAGAATCCGACAAATCTGTGTTCTGTATCTGTGTGTATTTATCTCAGCCCACGCTCAACAACAAAATAAGATCTCCGGCATCGTGTCCGACTCGAGCGGCGCAGCGATCCAAAATGCCACAGTAGAATTCTCTGCGAACGGAGATACTGTTCGCACTGCAACCGATGCAACAGGAACTTTTACTCTGCTGAGTACGGAACCGTACGGAACTCTCGTCATCAGCTCGCCTGGTTTTAGTAGCATCAGACTCGAGGTGGCCCAGGCGACTGAACCACTACGGATCAGGCTCGAACCGGCGGGTGTGATCGAACGCATCGTGGTCACCTCACACGACGAACGAATTCCTTCTACTCCGACGAGCCAGTTCGCACTTAGTCAACGCGAGATCGAGACTTCAGGCGCGTTGACGATCGACGACGTGCTGCGACAGATTCCGGGGTTCTCCTTGTTTCGAAGATCCGGCAGCTTGTCTGCCAATCCGACTTCGCAGGGTGTTTCGCTTCGAGGAGTGGGTGCGAATGGCGCCAGCCGCGCCCTCGTTTTAGTTGACGGGGTGCCTTTGAACAGCCCGTTTGGCGGCTGGGTTTACTGGAACCGCTTGCCACGCGTAAATGTTGAAAACATTCAAGTTTACAACGGCGGCGCGTCAGATCTTTATGGCAGCGGCGCACTCGGTGGCGTCATTAATATAAGCAGCCGAACGACGCCCGCTACGTTTCTCGACTTCGAAGCGTCGGCAGGAAACAAGGCGACCGCGGCGACGTCGTTCAGCGGCGGCAAAGTGTTTGGCGAATGGGGAGTTCTGATCTCGGCGCAAGCACTTCGCACTGGTGGTTACGTACTGGTCCCGGAGGATCAGCGCGGTTCGATCGACACTCCTGCGGCGACTGAAGATATCGTGGGCTCGATCACGCTTTCGCGAACGTTGGGCCAGGCCGGACATGCTTTTGTACGCTTTAGTACGTTTGGTGAAAGTCGCCAAAACGGCACGCGGATTCAAGTGAACGATACGCGCATATCGTCGATCGATCTCGGCACCGATTGGAGCCACGGATCAGCGGGTGACTTTTTGATCCGTGTGTACGGTTCAGGTGAAAACTTTAATCAAAACTTTTCTGCGGTCGCCGCTGATCGCCAGTCTGAGTCGTTAACCAACCGCCAAAGCAATCCATCGCAACAAGCGGGCTTCGTGTTTCAGTGGCGAAGAGCGATCGGAAGTCACCAATCGATCTCCGCAGGTATCGAAGGTCGTGACGTGCGTGGTCACAGCGCTGAAACGACTTTCAACAACTCACGCGTCACGGCGTTCGTCGATGCGGGTGGACGGCAGCGCACGTTTGGACTATTTGCGACTGATTCCGTGCGAATCGGAAACTGGTTCTTCAGCGTGGGCGCGCGATTCGATCGCTGGATGAACAGCCGTGGTTTCTCAAACCGGATTCCGGTAACCGGCACACCGGCGTTGAACAGTTTTGAGGATCGATCCGAGTCAGCGTTTAGCCCGCGAATGTCTGTGATCCGGAGATTTGATCACGGTCTTTCGTTAAGCGCGTCAGTGTACAAAGCGTTTCGCGCGCCCAGGCTCAACGAGCTTTACCGCAACTTCCGCGTGGGCAACGTGGTCACGAACGCAAATGCAGCACTCCGCGCTGAGCGACTGACGGGCGGCGACGCCGGCATTGCGATGCAGACGCTTCGCGATCGCTTGTTCCTGCGCAGCAACTTCTTCTGGAGTGAGATAGACGACTCCGTC
>DASUPZ010000416.1:0-7001 GCA_036280855.1 Pyrinomonadaceae bacterium
TCATCCGACCAGACTAAACGTGGAAAACCCGGAGGCGTTCCTGGCGGAGGCTGAGTGCCAACCGCGGCCCAGGTAAACTGCTCCCACGCACCTGCGACCGTACGATCGGACACCAAAGCTGTACCGCGGTTGAGGTCGGCAGTAACAAACCGGTTGGTGGCTCGTCCTCTCAGAGTAAAACCGCCACCAGCGATATCCGTCCATGTAAACTGCTCCCACGTTCCAATCGCCGCGCGATCGGCGACGAGTGGAGCAAAGGCTGCGCGTGCTTGATCTGCGGAGACGAACAGACCAGTTCCAATGGCTCTGAACGCAATGAAACCACCGCCGGCATCGACCACCTGAAACTGCTCCCAGGCATCTACAGATGGACGATCCGCAACGAGGGGAGCCCATGTTCCGCGGTTTTGATCCGCCGAGACAAAAAGGCCGTTTGCAGTTGCCCGTATCCAGATGGTCTGGCCCACAGGCGCAGCCGCCTGTGCGGTAACTGTGGATAACCACGTGGTCAACAGTAGTAAGAAGATCTTAGTAGTGTGTGCAAAGATGTGGTGGTGTGACTTAGTCATTGATAATGCTCCTCATTTTGGCGCTGTGCCGTTGCAGACGATCAATCTTGTAGGGGAATGCAAGTCCAGGTTGACGTGCTGAGCGTCACGTGAGAACCAAATGGGAGGCCTGAATGGCGAATAATATAGCATCCATCATGGAGAGTTTATGAAGCTTTGTGCTGCACTTTTATTGTGTGTGATCGCTGTGGCTGGGCAGGACTTTTCGCAGATCCCTCTGAAAGATCCATTTAACTCTTTCAGCGCTCCTGCGGTGGAGGGAATCCAGATATCCGGTAAGGAGATTGCCGCGTTCAAGAACGGCGACTACGTGCATCCGACTTTCTCACCGGATGGGAAGGTCCTCGCCTACTCGAAAGTTTTAGTCCGCCGCGACTTCGAAAACACGGAAGTCCTTTTATATAGCCTGAGCACTAGAAGGACATCGGTCCTGCTCAACTCACAAAGAGCGAAGAAGTACGCAACCTACAAAGCCTTCGTTAGCGAGATGGAGTGGAGAAGTCCGAGACGTCTTGACGTTGTGATCGGCGATGGTGATGTTGATTCAACTCGTCTGACCTTCGATCCATTTAGACGACGATTGCTTCGTGAGAAACATGAAAGCTCTGCTGACGACTGGCCCCCACCGATGTCTCCGCTGCAAAGGCAGGCTCGGCAACAAGCTGTCACACTCTTCCCTGATTTCCCGCCTGAGGTCCTGGATAGTGAACTCTTGAATTTCGCTCCCGTACTTCCCGGCAAGGGGATCGTTCTGCGGGAGAAAGGCGGTGTGTCGTTTCTTGATTTCGAGAGTAAATCCCAAAAACGTTTGATAAGCGTTCCGGGAAATGCTCCTTATAACCTCAATGGAGGGCTCAGTTTCGGATCGTCGATTATCATCGCTGTCTCCGATAGGTCGAAGACGTATTTGTTTCTTTATCGAGATGAGAAGATCAAACCACTGGCCGAGCTCAAATCACCTGGACATAGCTGGATAGAGGTCAAGCATCGTTCATCCGAAGGAGTCGTGTTTCTTGTCAGAACTCACGCGACATACGAAAGAGGCGACAACCCGCTCTTCATCTTCAACGGCGATCGTTTGTTGCAGGTGAAAGAATATCCCGAGCTGCATGATGCAGCAGTGGATCCGGCCGGGCAGCGCATAGCCTTTTGCTACTGGGACGGAAATCAACGTCACATCGTAATCAAAGAATTGAATTAAGCTCTGAAAGCGACGCATCACCCGCCGGCCGGCATGGCTGCAACTCATATTGCTTCAGATCCGCTTTCAACTTCACAACCAGATCCGTCCTGCTGCGCTTCGCAGCATCCGCGATCAATCCGCGTTGCAAATGCGCGGCTTCACTACAACGCCCGGCTTCAGCGAGCGCCGTGGCCACGAGCACGCCATGCCCCAACTCTCTCGTTGCCTTATAGACGGTTTGTGCGAGTTCCACTGCACGCGCGCCGTTTCGTAATTCCAACGCAGGTGACGCCGCGAGCAGATAGGCCAGCATTACTACCGTGCGGCCTTTGTGCGGATATTGCGCGTGGCCCTTTTCCGCAGCATCGAGGGCTTCTTTAAACCTCGCCTTCCGATACAACAGTTTCACCTGTTCAAGCAGCGCCGATTCGTTATTCGGATCTGCCTGGACCACATGCGAGAATTCCTCGAGCGCCTCATCCAAGCGTTCAACTTTCAATAACTCCTGCGCCAACAAATATCGCGCACTAAGATCCCCCGAATCGATGCTTAACGCCGAACGAACATGAACGATCGCCTGCTCATGTTTACCCTGCCGGGCAAGAAGAACCGCGAGGTTGTAATGTGCGTTGGCATTTCCGGGCTCGATACGAATAGCTTCTTCAAACTGCTCAACGGCGCCGCTTAGATCTCCGATCTGCGTGAGCGCGGCGCCGAGGTTCACACGAGCCGTGACGCTGTCGGGCCTTGCCGCCACTGCTTTGCGAAACTCAACCACGGCATCCGCATACCGCTGCGCCTCAAAAGCCAACTTGCCGCGACTGAGAAACAAACGTTCTCCCTCGACCAACTCCTGCAAGCCATCGACGAGCGGATCGGCCACGCGCACGCCCACCGTTCCCTGCTGGGCCAGGTGAGCTTTGACTTTCTCGACATTTCCCAGGCCGCGATACGCCATCGCCAGTGAGTAGTGGACACGAGTGGCGCCAGGCAGGTGGGCAAGTGTTTTCTCGAAGTGCTTCACCGCTTCAGCGTAGTTGCGCCGCGACATTGCCACCTGGCCCAACCCGTAATGAGTAGCGGGATTGTCTTTGTCGATCGCCAGCGCCGCGTTGAAACTCGCGGCAGCATCGTCCAAACGATTCAGGTCGAGAAAGATGTTTCCCATGTTCACCGGGACAGCGACGTAATCGGGCCGCAGCGTGCGGGCAACCTGGTAACGGCGAATCGCCTCTTCGAAACGGCCTTCCTGCTGGTCCAACTTTGCGAGCAGGTAGATCCAGCGAAATTCTTTCGGCGCCAGCGCGCTCGCATTTACGTAGCACTCACGAGCCGATGACGTGAGCGAATAAGCATGATAGATCTGGCCGAGTTTGCCGTAGGCTTCGCTCAAATCCGGCGCCGCCGGATCTTTCACGGCGGCAACCAACGACGTCTGCAACGTCGCAACCTGCTCGCGAACGCTTTCTTCGAGCTTTGTCAGGTCGGGCCAATGCAGTGCGACCAATCCCTTTCGCGGCGGCTGGAGCGTGCCGCTCTCGGACATCGTCTGCGACGTAAACAAGATACAGATGATAAGAACCAACAATTTCATTTGGGCTTTAACGTCGTGTACTTATCAATTGATAGATCCGTAAAATCCGCGGTTGCTCCATCCGGCCAGCGCACACGCACGGCTTGAACGCGAGTGGCTGAACCCAACCCGACCAGCACGCGCGGATCGTTTGCGGAAAGATAACTCCCGTCGGTCCTGACTCGCCGTTGCAAAACATTATCCTTCGAGACAACTACGTCAACTCGCGCACCCAACATGTCTCGACCATCTCTGCCTACGACGCGCAGTCCTAACCAGTGGTTCCGGTTACCCACCTGGTTAAGGAACAACCTTGCCGGACCATTGTTATTGGTAACCAGCACGTCTGTATCGCCGTCGTTATCAACATCTCCGAAAGCTGCGCCGCGCCCGACTTCCAGAAGCTGAAGCTCTGGTCCAAGCTGCTCCATAACCTCGACAAAACTTCCCTTGCCCGTGTTGCGAAAAAGCTGATCGGGTTGGCCGAGGGGAAAAGGATCTTTCCTGCGAACGAGATCCGGTAACAGTTGAACAGCGCCGTTAGTCGCAAACAGATCGAGCCAGCCGTCGTTGTCGTAGTCAAAGAAGAACGTGCCGAACCCGGTAAAGCGACGGCCGGGCATTCCCAGTCCGCTTTCGCGAGTGCGGTCTTCAAAAAGCGTTTCGCCCAGGTTCACGTAAAGCGTGTTGGTCTCGTCCATCAGGTGAGTGACAAAAATATCTTCGGTGCCATTGCCGTCGAAATCTCCTGCGTCGACGCCCATGCCCGCTTCGGCCTGCCCGTTTCTGTTGACAGCGGCACCCGCGAGTAGCGCCTCATTGGTAAACGTACCGTTCTTCTGGTTGATCCAGAGTTGGTTGGGATCTCCATCGTTGGCAACGTAGATGTCGATCCATTCGTCGTCATTGAAATCTGCGGTCACGATTCCCAATCCGTGGCCAAACTCTTTGTCGACTCTCGCCGGCGCGGTGACGTCTTCAAAAATTCCCTTGCCCTTGTTGCGAAAGAGACGATTACCGGGCGCGCGGAAAACGCGCGGCGTGCAGTAGTCTCGCGCTGTTGTTGCGGCGAAACAGTTCGGACTGTTCGTGACGGAGAAATCGGCGTAGTTAACGATCATCAGGTCCAACCAGCCGTCGCGGTCGTAATCGAAGAACGCGGCGCTCGTGGTCCAACGCGGATCGTCAGTTCCACTCTCCTTCGTCACATCAGTAAACTGGCCGTCACCTTTATTCAGGTACAACTGGTTCGAACCGAGATTCGACAGGTACAAATCAGGCAAACCGTCGTTGTTGATGTCGCCTACAGCTGCGCCCATGCCGTAACCACCGGCAACGATGCCGCTCTTCTGAGTTACATCTGTGAAAGTGAGGCGTTTCCCGGCGGTGAGATCATTTCGGAAGAGCCTGCCTCGCGGCGGCTCGACGCCACGCCACGGAAACAACGTGCTTGAGGGTTGAGTATTTGGTTCCAGCACGTTGCCCTGGACCAGAAACACATCCAGATCACCATCGTTATCAAAATCGAATAACGCTGCGCCACTCCCGGTGATCTCCGGCAAGTAAAACTTCCCGGTCATGCCGTTGTAATGTTGAAACTTGAGTCCAACCTGTTCGGCAACTTCTTTAAATATGGGTGACGACGAGCGTTGTTGATCTGCAAAGCAGAACAGCACGCAACAACACTCGATGAAGAATAGCGCCAGCTTCATGTGAATCTTTTCAATCCTGTAATCCTGTCAAAAAACCTTGACGCTCCTTTGCGTGCAATATACATTGCCCTCGGTTGAAAAGTTCAAGGCCGCCGTTCTTCCTTCACTAGACTCGTTGCCAATCCCGGAGCTGAAACATGAAAATCCGATCGCTGGGTAAACTTCTGGTCCCATGTTTGATCCTCCTTTCTGTTCTAATCATCGTCACGCCGTCAACCCAGGCTCAAACGTCACCTTGCGCAGGTAAGCCTGAAAGCGGATTGCCGCTGCCCAGCAAATTTCTCCCGGCGAAACTTCCCGAGTTTCAAGCGCAACTCAAATCATTCCTAACGAGCGGAAAATATAAGGATCTGAAATGGTGTGAAGATAAAAAACTCCGCGATACCGGACCGTTTGTTAACGGCGTCAGCTACGGTGTGCACCCGACCGTCAAAATTTACTACTCGCCTGCTGTAATCGACTGGCTCACAACAAAAGATCGAGATCGCGCGATTCCGGATGGAGCGATGATCGTGAAGGAACAGTATACGGCGCCGGCAGCCAGGTACCAGCTCGCGCCGCCGTCCAAAATCAATGGTTGGACCATAATGATCAAAGACAGTAAGGGCTCGCAGGACGGCTGGTACTGGGCAGAGATCTGGGATTCTCAATGCGTGGATAACAACAATCCGCCGTTTGCTGTTCCGTATGCAGGGTTCGGACTCTACTGCGTAAGGTGCCATGCTTCGGCCGAGCGTGAGCATACGTTCACTTATGCAAACAACATCAAGGGCTTCCCGGGGGATCCGGATTCTTACTTCATCGATCTGTCATGGGCCACGGCTCAGGTAAGCGGGCACGGCTCAGCGCCCGCGCAACCGTGCACCGAATCAGCAGCAAGCGATCGTGACGTTGCGACTGCGGGCCACAACACCGATTCAAGCGACGTGCAGGAGCAGACACTGTTTCGACAGATGGCGCTGCTCGGCACTCCGACTCTCAATCAGAAATTCGTCGCCTTCTTCAACTCGATCGCCCCAGTGCCACTCGACAAAGTGCAAAAGTTTCCAGGAGAAACTTACGATCACGTTTTTCCACAGAACATCGGGGCGCTTGCGTCGAAACCTGCACCATCTCCGAATCCAAACCAGTTTCTTACTTCGGATCAGTGCATGGGCTGTCACAGCGGAGGCACGTATGGAAACGTGATGCTCTACACCGGCACAAAACAGCCTGATGGTTCAACGCCGGTGATGAACGTTTCACCATACGGCGAATGGCGCTGGTCGCCGATGGGACTGGCCGGTCGCGATCCGGTTTTCTACGCACAGCTCGACAGCGAAATCGCTTTCGTAAAAGAGTTTTTCAAAAACGATCCGGCGAAGGTCGCCGAGAAGATCAAGCAGATCAACAACACGTGCTTCAAGTGTCACGGCGTGATGGGTAAACGCCGGATGGATGACGATCACGGTGGTCCGGGGAAAGGCGATTTTGAAAGAGAGATCGTGTACGCGACTTTCGATTCGAATCCGCAACCACGCGACAAGAACGCCTACATCTATGGAGCCCTCGCCCGTGATGGCGTTAGCTGTATGGCGTGCCATCGAATCGTTGACGATAAAGTTCCGTTCGAAGAGTTTCTCAAAACCAGGATCACCGGCAATTTCACGACCGGTAATCCGGCTGAAATTTTTGGACCATTCAAGGACGACGAGATCGTTACCGATCCGATGAACAATGCGATGGGTATCAAGCCCAAACACGATGCTTACATCAAGAGCTCGCGCATGTGTGGCAACTGCCACACGATCAACCTTCCTTTGATGGATAATCCCGACGCGGATCCCAACAAACCTCACCTCGAGCAGGTCACTTATCTCGAATGGCTCAACAGCGGGTATCAGAACGAAGTCGGCACGAATTCGAAAGCGCAAACATGCCAGAACTGTCACATGCCGACGAAGTACAGCAACTCCAAAGGCACG
>DASUPZ010000417.1:0-2882 GCA_036280855.1 Pyrinomonadaceae bacterium
GAATTAAGCGGATTCCCGGCCGCCAATAGAACCGTTTTACATACGGTTTTCTGAACACTTCATTCTAGTTACCTTACGTTTGTTTTACCTGTTTTTCTCAATTTCCACGGCCGGTACACGGTTTGGGTCTCTCCGACCCCCTTTGGTGGAAAATTTCCCAAAAACGAAGCAGCAGTTTGCGAATTTCGGGCTTTTTCGACCGCATTCCGTGGCCCCGGGTTTGCTAAAAGCAACCATCATGACGAATCAAGAAGTCTTCCCAATACTGCACGGTGGCCTGGTAGGCACAAAGAAATCTGAACCTGCGCCTAACTCGGATCTCGCCTTAGCCATTGCGGCCGGGAAAGGCGACATGCAGGCTTTTGAGAAAATTTACGAGCGGCACAACCGGCGTGTGTATTCCCTGTGTCTGCGGATGACACAGAATGCCGCCGAGGCCGAAGATCTTGCCCAGGAAGCGTTCATACAGTTGTTCCGCAAGATCGGCAGCTTCCGTGGCGATTCTGCGTTCACCACGTGGCTCCATCGTCTTACGGTCAACCAGTGCCTGATGCACTTCCGCAAGCGAAGCGTGAAGCTCGAAAAGACAACCGAAGAAGGCGAGACTCCGGTACAGATCGTCAGCGGTACTGAAAATCCAAACTCGATGCCCGTAATGGATCGCATCGCGCTCGATAATGCCCTGACGCAACTGCCTCCGGGATATCGCACAGTGTTTCTGCTGCACGACGTTGAAGGACACGAACACGAAGAGATCGCGCGAATGCTAGGTGTCGCGGTCGGCACTTCGAAGTCACAACTCCACAAGGCGCGAATGAAACTGCGCAAGATTCTCAAAGCGCGCAACGAACCCAGCAAAAACTAGCCGCGGTTTACACGGATCAGGATCACGGATCCACACGGAATTTCGAGCAATTCCGTGTGGATCCGTGTAATCTGTGGCCATGAACAAACGAAGCGTAACGTTTTACCGGTGGGAAGAGATGCCGAAAGAAATGGTTTCGGACATGCTCGACCGCCGGCTTATCACTGCCGACCGCATGATGCTGGCCCACGTCTACCTCAAGAAGGGCGCCATCGTGCCCCGTCACTGGCACGAGAACGAGCAGATCACTTACATCCTTGAAGGCGGCTTGCGATTCTGGATCGGGGAAGACGAGTCGCAGGTGATCGACGTGCTCGCCGGAGAAGTGCTGCACATTCCGTCGATGGTCCATCACAAGGCCGAAGCCCTCGAAGATACGCTGGACGTCGACATCTTCAGCCCGCCGCGACAGGACTGGCTCGACAAAACCGACGACTACCTAAGGCAAAAGTAAGCTCATGGATCTCGGGCTTGCCAACAAAGTCGCACTTGTTGCAGCGGGAAGTCGTGGACTCGGCCGCGCTGTTGCGGAAGAACTCGCAGCCGAAGGTGCTTCGCTCGTGCTTTGCGCGCGCGATGGGCGGGTGCTGGCTGAAACCGCAGCGGCTATCGCTGAGAAGAGCGGCGCACACGTGCTCGCCGTGCCTGCCGACGTCACGGTGATCGACGAGATTAAGAACGTCGTCGAAGCGGGTACGGAGAGATTCGGCCGCATCGACATTCTCGTCACCAATGGCGGTGGACCACCCGCAGGAAGGTTCAATCAGTTAAGTCGCGAGCAGTGGGAACAGGCGACGCGTCTGACGTTGTTCAGTGCGATCGAGTTAGCGCGCCAGGTGCTGCCGGGGATGAAGGAGAGACGTTGGGGACGCATCCTCAACATCACCTCGATCGCCGTCAAGCAACCGGTCGAGAACCTGATGCTTTCGAACAGCCTGCGCGCCGGGCTCACGGGATTTGCACGTACCCTCGCAAACGAAGTCGCTGCGGAAGGAATTACAGTCAACAACATTCTTCCCGGTTACACGCGCACCGAACGGCTGGACGAACTTGCCGAGATGATGGCTGAGAAGCAGCGCATCAGCCCCGACGAATTCCGCTCGAAATGGGAGCAGGAGATTCCGATGGGTCGGTTGGGTGAGCCGCGTGAGTTTGCGGCGCTTGCTGCGTTTCTGGTTTCAGAGCGCGCGAGTTACATCACCGGGACGTCGATCCAGGTCGACGGCGGCTGGATTCGTTCGCTTTTCTGATCACCTTTGATGGGTGTAACCTGTGAACACTATGATTAAGTCGATTCGTGGCAGCACCATCTGATAACTGGATAAACGCGCATTCGATCAACTCATCGCACCATACCGGCGAGGGAGTGGTCATCGACATCGGGACGGGAGACGGGCGCTTTGTCTACCAGTCTGCGCGCCAGAACCCAAACAAGTTTTACATCGGGATAGATCCGAACACTCGTCCACTCGAGAAGATCTCCGAGAAGATTCACCGGAAACCGGAGAAAGGCGGCGCGCCTAACGTTCTGTTCATTCAGGCGGCCGTCGAGGATCTTCCGTCTGAGTTGGATGGAGTTGCGAACGAGCTGCACGTGCATTTTCCGTGGGGCAGTTTGTTGCGGGCAGTTACAACAGGCGAGCTCGCGGTGTTGCGAAACTTGCGGCGAGTTTGTGCGGACGGAGCGCTGTTCGAGGTGCTGACTGGTCTCGATCCTGAACGCGATCAGAGTGAGATCGAGCGTTTGGGGCTAACATCGTTGTCACTGGAGTTTATAGATGACGTGTTGAGCCCGAGGTACGCGGCGGCAGGATTCGAAGTGATCGAGCGTGGCATCTTGAGCCCTTCGGAATGGCCGGAAGTTAACACTTCATGGGCAAAACGCCTCCAAGGCAACCAGCGCCGCTCGATCACTTACATAATCGCTCGTGGGACTTAGCCCCTCCCTGGAGTGCGGCGGCCTGGCGCCGCTTTCATATTCGATCACGAGATCGAGTACCAAAGCGGCGCCAGGCCG
>DASUPZ010000418.1:0-6004 GCA_036280855.1 Pyrinomonadaceae bacterium
CAAGGCGGTTTAATTATTTTTGCGTGCTTTTTCTTTCAGATTCTTAGAAATCTCCAGCTGGCTTTCGCCTTCCGCTTTACGACCTGCGGCAATGTAAGCACGCCCGAGCTGGTAATGAATGTGCGCCTGTTCAGGCTTCAAGCGGGCCGCAGTTTCCAGGCTTTCAACACTCCCTTTGACGTCACCCTTCTGTAGCAGTGCTTTGCCGAGTTCGTAATGCGCATCCGCGAAGTCGGGCTGCTCGCGAACAACTTCACGCATCAACGCGACGCCTCGATCCGTCTCCTGCTGGGCCAGCACTACAAACGCCAGGTGATACTTCGCCTGAATGTCACTTGCATTCAGCGCCAGCTCCTTTTCAAACTCACGCGCCGCGTCCTGAAGTTTTCCCGCCTTGAGATGGATCACCCCAGTGTAGAAATGGGCCAGCCGCACGTTCGCATCAAGTGAAAGCGCTGCCTGCAGCTCTTCGAGAGCTTTCGCAACGTCGCCACGTTCGTAATGCGCCTGGCTAAACAGAATATGCAGCTCCGGTGTGTTTGCACCGACGGCAACCATCTGCTCGATCACGCGATTTGCTTCTTCAAGCTTTCCATCCTTGAGCAGCGACAAAGCAAGCGGATAGTGGAGCGCGGCATTATCCGGCTTCGATGCGATCACTTCCTTCAAGAGCGCCGAGGCTTTCGCGTATTCATTGGTCATGAAGTAGCTAAGCCCGAGTAGCTGCTTGATCGCAATGTTTGCGGGATCGATCTTGAGCTCGTTTTCGAGTGCGGGAATCGCTTCTTTGTACAAGTCTGCTTTGTAGTACGCGAGACCGAGATTGTAATTGAGTCCTTCCTGTTTCGGGTTCCACTTCGCTGCAAGTGCAAACTGCGCCGACGCTTCGCGAAAATCCTGTTTCTCTGCGCGTAGCAACCCGATGCTGTTGTGAGCGGCCGCTACCACTTTCGAAAAATACGTCTCCTCATTCTTCAGCTTTTCCGCGGTGGCAGAATCGAGTGCAGCGGGTTCGGCAACAATGCCTTCGGCTTTGACCAGCTCCGGCCCCGCCTGATCCGCCGTGTCTTTGCCGCTCATGAAGGCGCCAACCCTCTTTTCATCCATCTTGAAACCCCTGGATTTGAGGTCAGCGGAGATCTGCAGATGTTTCTCACCCTCAGCCGTTCGGCCCACTTTCAACAACGATTGGCCCAGGCGGTAATGCGCCGTGGTGACCTGGTAGTCGTTATGCGCGAGCGATGGATTCAGAGCAATCGTCTTTTCGAGTACCTCGATTGCTTCCTTGTGTTTACCCGCGCCCTGATACGCCTGGGCCAGGTGAAAATAAGGATCGGGATTGTTTGGCTGCTTTTGAGCGGCCTTTTCGAGCAGGCCAATCGCCGGCTCGAATTTTCGTTCCATTATGTAGAGAATGCCGAGGTAGAAGTTTGCGAAGTACTCGTCCGGGTTGGCAGCCAGCTCGATCTTAAACTCCTCGATCGCGTCGGGAATCCTCGCCGCTCCGTCCTTATATAAATACGTGAGACCCAGATAGTAGTGAACGCGTGGAAAACTCGGATTGAGTTCGATCGCCTTCTTAAACTCTTCGATCGACTCCGGCAGGAAACCTGTCTCGCGGTAAGCACGTCCGATGAGCACGCGAAGCGCCGGACGATTGCCAAGCCGCTGCGCCATCCCCTCGTACAGTTGTTTCGCTTTAGCTACGTCTCGTCGTTTCAGAAAAGTGAGACCGAGGGTGTACTCGGCATCATAGTCGCCGGGCGTCAACCTCAACGTCTCTTCGAGTTCGCGCTCGGATTTATCAAACTGGCCCATCATGAAGTGGGTCTTGCCGAGCATGTGATGTGCGGCTGCGTTTTGCGGGTTTGCAGCGATCGCGCGCTGTAACGGCTCGATGCCTTTCGCGTATTGCTTCGTGTGAAAGTAAGCAATCGCGAGATCGACCAATCCTTCTGTTGTTTCGGGTCGCGCGGCCAATGCCGACTCGAGTGCGGTTACGGATGCGGAGTGGTTTCCCTGTGCCGTGTAGATCCTGCCGAGCCGTCGATATGCTTCGGCCATGATGATCTTGAATTCGGCCTCTGCTGCGGCATGATTGCCTGCACGATGATGCGCGTTCGCGGCGTCGTAGTGTTTGCGAAACAGTTCACCCTGAGACTGGAAGAAGAACAGAGATACGAACAGAGGGAGCGAGGCCAGGCGAAGCCACATCATTTAAAACCTGTACAGGATATCCAGAATGTACAGGATGAACATGATAATCCCGATCATCATGTAAATCCTGTATCAAAAAGGGAGACGAAGGCTGAGTTAAAAATCACTCAGCACTTCGTCTCGGTTTCCGATCTCTGGGGAGTATATCAGAAGGTAAATTTGATACCGAGTTGGATCTCCCTCGGTGCCACCGTCTGTGTCAGCCTGCCAAACGTCGCGTTGCGCAGATCCACGTCGTACCCGACAAAGTTGGCATGGTTCAGAAGGTTGAAGAATTCCGCACGGAACTGGAATCCATAACGTTCGCGGAATCTCCAATTCTTCGCGAGGGAGAAGTCAACATTCGTGATCGCCGTCCCTCTCACGGAGCCTTTGCCGAGGGTGCCCTGTTGTCCCGCAGCAGGTACTGCGAACGCCGCCGGGTTCAGGTGCTGTGTTGGATCACCGGTGTTCAGATAAAGCGGCGCACCGGTGTAGTTTGGACGCTGCCCGACCGCGGAAGCGGTGCCCAACGTGTTGGCGAAAGTACTGATTTCGATGGGCGTGGCGCCAAAGTAAGAGACGATTCCGTTCAACTGCCAATCGCCAAGAGCAAACTCAGCGGCCTTGCCCCAGTTTCGGAACGACGGCAGCGCGTAAACCACGTTGCTGACGAACGTATGCCGGCGGTCGAGGTCCGCGTCGCCGCGATCGCTATTAAAGTTGAATGGGTCACTCGTAGTGTTGGTAAACGAGGTCAGCGCAACGTCTGAAATCGAGTGTCCCCAGGTGTATGCAACCTGGAAGGCCAGCCGCTCGCTGAAGCGGCGGTTGAGCCATAACTGCATCGCATGGTAGCTGGAGTTACCATTTGATTCGTCAGTCGTGATATTGCCGACTCCTGTAAACACGCGGTTGGCGGCGATGAGCGCGCCCTGATCCTGAACCTCACCCGTAACGGGGCTGGCAATTCCCAGGCCCGCGCGCGCGATCTGCAATCTTGCGTCTGCATTACTGCCATCGCATGCGCTGCCGCGACAGACCTGATTCGGCGCGATGTCGTTGCGATTTACATTACGACGCCAGATGTGCAGTCCATGATTGCCGATGTAGGAAGCTTCGAGGACCGTATTCGCCATGAGTTCGTGCGAAACAGTCAGGTTCCACTGGTAGCTCTCAGGCGGCCTGAAGTTTGGATCGACGGCGTTGAATCCGGCATTCGGATTCACACCGGCAACGTTGGTGATCAGCCCTGGATTGATCGTGTCGAGACTTCGACAAGTCGGGCAGTTGGCCAACGTGGTGCCTGCGCCATTCCAGCCTGAGCCGGCGCTGACGGTCGTGGTCCATGGTGGATTGCCTGTCAGACGAAGGAGGTCTTCGATGACCTGCGAGCGACTCATGTAACGTCCAAAGCCTGCCCTAAGCGCGGTCTTCCCGCTTCCAAAGACGTCCCACGCAACACCAACACGCGGCTGCCAGCCGTTCTTGTAGGTGTTAACGAGTGCGCGGCTGAATCCCAACCCAATCCCCTCTTCGGCGGTGACCAAACCAGTGTTGAAGTCGACTCCGTTATAGAGACTCGGAATGAAATTCGAGATGCGATTGTCTTTCTCCCACGCTGGCGGGAACACTGAATAACGCAATCCCATCGTCAGCGTGACGCGCGGATGGACTTTCCACGTGTCATTTGCATAGAACTCAAAATCGCGCCAGCGGCCTTCGGCGATTTCCGTGGTAGCAATCTCAGTGTAGTTAAGGAGAACCGTGTCGCGGAGCAGCAGGTCGGCAATGCAGTGGCCGGTCTGTTCGCCGCAGCCCTGGATGGTCGCCTGCTGGTTACCACCACCGGCGCCGACGCCGGGCTCATCCTTGAAGTTGTGACTGTAAAGAGCGCCAAACTTCAGGTCGTGGTTTCCGGCTACCAGAGAGAAGTCGTCTTTCCAGATGTAGAGATCTTCGCGATTGGCCCAGGGAGCCTGGTGCCAGATGTTTGCGTAACCGCCTGCACCCCAGAACAGCGACGGAATCGAGCCACCGATGTCTCCTTCGGCTTGCGGGAAGACCGTCGGGATGGCAGAAGCGATCTCCTGCTCGAGGGCCATGCTCTCGGGCGAAGTGGTGATGATGATGTCGTTGCCGGCGATCGAAAACTGAAATTCGTTCACGGCTTTCGACGACAAAGTGTTCGTTAACTTAACCGCAAAACTGTGGCTCGGCTGGCTCCAATCGGAGGCAATCGTCGGGTACGGAGCATCGCCCCAGAAGTTACCCGAAGCGCCCTTGTGGGTCCATTTCTCATTGATGTAACGGACCATCAGGTTCATCTTGTCGGTGATATTAACGTCGCCGCGAATCATATCCTGTCGCGTGTCGATGGGCTGAACCTGGGAAGTGGCCCAGTTTGGCGAGCCGGAGGCATTCGGATCCGGAAAGATTTTTATATAAGCCAATCCTCCCGGGCTGAGAAGATTTTGCGGAATGCGATTACCGGGGAAGCAACCGGGATCAGTCGGGTTCGGACCCGGCGTCGTACACGTCATTCCCGGGAAGTGGGGCAACGGTCCGGTCAACGTACCGCTAAAGTCGCCCATTTTCTCTGCTGCTGTCGGAACGTTTCCTGAAAGCACCTGGCCACGGCGTTCACGCCGCCACTCTTCCGACCAGAAGAAGAACACGCGGTTCTTCACAATTGGACCACTGAAGTTGCCGCCGAAGTTGTTGTATTCCAGTTTTGGTTTCGGTTGACCGGCGCGATTGAGGAAGAAGTTATTGGCGTTCAGAGCGTCGTCGCGATAGAACTCAAAGAGTGTACCGTGAAACTCGTTGCTGCCACCTTTCGTGATCAGGTTTACGACAGCGCCCTGCGCCTGGCCAAACTCGGCACTGAAACTGTTGCGCTCAACACGAAACTCCTGAATCGAATCGACTGACGGAAACACCAGCAACGTGCGGTTCGATCCGACGTCCATGTTATTGACGCCGTCGACGGTCCATAGATTCGAGTTTGACTGGTTGCCGTTAACGGACATGTCGACGCCGGAGTTCAAACCGGTTCCGCGTGTCGCAAAAGCGCCCCCCGCGCCTGCCTGCGTCACGGGCGAAACACCGGGAACCATCAACGCGAGCTGTGCATAGTTGCGGCCATTCAACGGCAACTCTGTTACCTGCTTCTCGGAAATGAGACTGCTGACCTCGCCACTGCGCAATTCTACCGAGGTCTGCTCGCTCGTAACGGTTACGGTCTCCGTCACCTGGCCCACCTGCACATCCAGGTTCACCGTCAGGTTTTCACTAACGGAAAGCTGAATACCGCTGGCGACTGTTTTCTTGAATCCGGCGGGAGACGTGCTGATGGTGTAAATACCGGACGGCAAACTGGGAGCACTATAAAACCCGTCCTCGTTTGCCCTGACGGTGCGCGATGCGCCGGTCTTCTCTTCGACGATCGTGACCTCCGCCTTTGGCACCGCGGCGCCTTGCGGGTCTCTCACCGTGCCGGTGATGTTTCCGGCAGTGCTCGATTGAGCGTGTACGCCGACCAGCAGACCAATGCTTAGCAGGAGTATTGACGCCTGCATCCAAGACCTAATCGACATACGAAACCTCCTCAGTGTTACCCGAAACTGGACAATCACAATTCATAAAAACCGCGGACCCTTGGGAAGTAATCCTTAGCTAAGTTGTCATTGAGTACTTTGTTGCAGAGGCTAGCAAAAGTATTTAATACTAATCTAATCCCTTGTCAAGAAAATTTTCGGCTTTGAGCGGGTCGAGCCTGAGTTATTTTTGAGATTCAAACTTTGTT
>DASUPZ010000419.1:0-3356 GCA_036280855.1 Pyrinomonadaceae bacterium
ACTCGTTTATCGCGGTGCCGATCTCTCGAACGATCTCTTTGGCCTCGTCATCGATTTCCATTTTGTTGTTATGCTACGCCAAGAATTCGCAATCGGCAATTGGCAATCGACAATGTTAGACTTGGTCTATGTACGGCACCATCGGAATCCTGACTGGTGGCGGCGACGCGCCCGGTCTCAACGCTGTCATTCGCGCCGTCGTTAAAACTGCGACGTGCGAGTATGGCATGCGCGTCATCGGAATCGAGGATGGCTTCGAAGGTCTTCTCGGCGCGACCCAGACCCGCGTGCTCAACTCCGGCGACGTGCGCGGGCTCCTGCCGCGCGGCGGTACGATTCTGGGTACACGAAACCGCGGCCACTTTGTCCAGCGCAGCAAGGACGGCGTGAAGATGGATGTCGAGGCCGTCTACCAGGAAGCCATTTCCAACATGCAGATCCTCGGGATCGACGCCCTCGTAGTGCTCGGCGGTGAAGGCACCCTGACGATTGCAAATGAGTTTCACAACCGCGGGGTTTCGTTATGTGGCGTACCTAAAACAATCGATAACGACCTGGCTTGCACGGAACTGACGTTTGGCTTTGTCACTGCGCTCGACATCGCGACCGAGGCGCTCGATCGCCTGCACACAACCGCCGAGTCGCACGATCGTGTAATGATTCTGGAAGTTATGGGCCGTCATGCGGGCTGGATTGCACTCCATTCCGGTATCGCCGGTGGTGCAGACGTGATCCTGATCCCGGAAATCCCCTTTTCCCGCGAGGTAGTAGCGGAAAAAATACGTGCTCGCGATATTACTGGATCAAATTTTAGTATCATCGTGGTCGCTGAAGGCGCGATCGAGATCGGGCACGAGCTAATTTATCAAGACAAGGGTGATGGAAGTCGTGCACCCAGGCTCGGTGGAATCGGCCAGCACCTGCAACAGGATCTGGAACAATTTACCGGCCGGGAAACTCGCTGCGTGGTGCTCGGGCACCTCCAGCGCGGCGGCCGGCCCAACGCCTTTGACCGGATGCTCGCAACCAATTACGGTGCGTGTGCAGTCCGCGCCCTCGCGAATGGTGAAAAAGGTGTGATGGTCGCGCTGCAGGCAGGGGACGTGGTTAGAGTCCCGCTTGCCGAAGCCATCAAAGGCATCAAAACCGTGCCGGCAAACGGTCAGTTGGTCCGAACGGCCCGCGATACGGGCATCTCTTTTGGTGCCCCGGACGAGGCCAGTTATCATAGACAGCAATAAATATGTCTCAGGTAATTAAAGAAAAACTCCAGGGAGAACTCGACGAACTGGAAGCCGAACTGCGCATTCACCTGCCGAAAGAGATCAAACGCGCACTCGAGTTTGGCGACTTACGTGAAAACTCCGAGTATCGTGCCGCACTCGATCGGCAGAACGTCGTGAAAGCGCGCATCGTGGAACTGCGCCAGCGGATCAGTGAAATAACCTCAATCGACCCCAACAAGGTCCCGCGCGATAAGGCGTCGTATGGCTCGACGCTGCTTTTGTACGACAGTGAGAAAGACGAAGAAGTTACCTATCGCCTCGTAACCCCGGAGGAGAGCGATCCGGCACAGGGATTGATCTCAACCACGTCACCCGTCGGCAGAAGTTTGATGGGTAAACAGGTCGGCGACGAGGTCGTCGTCCGTACGCCAGCGGGCGCACGGAACTTCGAAATCAGGCAGTTGCGTACGCTTCATGACGAACTGGCGGCGGAAGGCTAGATCGTTGCCGCGCCTTTAACACAGATGACGCAGATCCGTGTAATCTGTGTGATCTGTCGCTGTCAAAGTTACGTTTCAGGAGAAAAGACCTAAAGCATGTTTGGGGCAAGCATTGGGCGAGGAGCTCAGCGAATCATTGATGCCATTGTGCGCTGGCTGGCCCACGGTCACATCAATCCGAATATTTTGACCGTGATCGGCGTTGCATTGAACGTCGGCTGCGGTCTTCTTTTTGGGTTGGGCCGATTTTTCTCCGCCGGCGTCGTGCTGATAATCGCTAATCTTTTTGACATGCTTGACGGTCAGGTGGCCCGGCTGTCGGGCCGGGTGACGCGTTTTGGAGGTTTTCTCGACTCGTCATTGGACCGGCTGTCAGACATGGTCATTTTTGTGGGCATTATGGTCTTTTATGCGCGGGACACCGAGTTTCACTCGACTCTTAACGTTTTTCTTGCGGGCGCGGCGCTAATGGGGTCGGTTATGGTAAGCTACGCGAGCGCCCGCGCAGAGAGCCTGATTCCCAAATGCGACGTGGGCTTTCTGCGGCGCCCAGAGCGGATTGTTCTCTTTATCATCGGGGCGCTCAGTACTCATCCAGGTTCGCCTAATTACTTTGCTAACCGTATGCCGGCCGTTTTGTGGGTGCTTGCGGTCGGTTCTTATTGGACCTTTGCGCACCGGATGTATCACACGTGGCGCGAGTTGACTAAAGCTGAAGCAAAAACAGAGAACGTAGACGCCGAAGCTTCGTATACAAAATCCGGCGAACGGCGAGCAGAGCCCAGGCTGGTTCATAAACCAGTTGATTTATGATAAATAGGTCCGTCCTGTTTGGACCAATTGGACCTATATTCCGTGAGGTTGAAAACGCTTGACTATCTGTCCGTGCTGCGGTTTTAAATTCCACGGCGCATTGAGCAGTGGTTGTAAACAGTGTGGCGCTCGCGCCGTCGGTGAACCGCTCCCCAAACCAGCGCACACGCTTCCATCCTATGGCCGCTCTCTGGTCCTGACTGCCAGTGGCGCGTTCGTGGTCCTGGTGTTTCTGGTCCAGACCACGATGGCCTACCTGCAACGCTCCGAAGCATTCGGTTTCTGGCCCATCGTAGCCGCTGCTGAAACGGCTGCGTGGCAGTTAAAGTGGATCTCGATCCCGGTGTTTCTGGTCGCGGCCGTTCTGGGAACAAAACTGTATTCTTCCATACGTCTTCAACCCGAAAGATTCTGCGGGCTCCAGCACGCGCGAGGAGGACTGGTTGCATCTTTAACCGTCACTTTGCTGATTGCTTTGCTGATCGGTGTGACCGTGCCCGAACGTTTGCGACACCGGCAGTTTGCCAAAGAATCGACGATTCGGGCGGAGTGGTACGCGTTTGAGCGCGCGATGTTTGAATACAAACTCAAGTACCAGTCGTATCCGGCGGATTACAAAGACCTGCTCGAACGGATGCCCGATCCTGACGGCACTCTCGCGAACCTGAATCCCACGGGTTACACGCCCAGCGCCGATGTTGCAGTAGTAACAACCGAGAATAAGTCGCGCCCATTACGCGTCGCGGTGATTCGCAACGCGTCGATCGCTCCCACTGAAGACACAACGCCCGCGGGCCTTGCGTTTACAAACTACGTC
>DASUPZ010000420.1:0-12857 GCA_036280855.1 Pyrinomonadaceae bacterium
GGTGCCTGTCGGCGTTCTGCGCAATCAATTCCAGATCGGTAACGATCAGTTGAAACTTCACGGACGAACTGCCGCAGGTGAGAATAAGAATGTTCATAAACAATGGTTGACCTTCAGCACCAGATTAAACCATACGCTTTAGACGGCGTAGCCGGCGCAAGCAGAAAACTACGCGCGATAACTCGACAGGCGACGCGAGTTAAGTTATCAAATGGTCAATGAGCCACGAGGCACACGTGACCGCGCCCGCTGAGGAACGCCCGTCTACCAGGCGGCGCGCGCGGCTGCACGAAATCATCTTCGAGTCGGATACGCGTGCCGGCCGGATTTTCGATCTGACACTGATCTGGCTGATCATTCTTAGTGTTGCAACAGTCATTCTGGAAAGTGTGGGCGATTTTAGAGTGCGATATGGCCCACTGCTTTACTCACTCGAGTGGCTGTTCACAATCCTGTTTACCGTCGAATACATCCTTCGACTCATGAGTGTGCGCCACCCATGGCGTTATGCGACAAGTTTCTTCGGCGTTGTCGATCTACTCGCTATCATTCCCACCTACCTCAGCATTCTTGTCCCAGGCAGCCAGTACTTGCTCGTGATTCGCATACTCCGATTGTTGCGCGTCTTTCGTTTGCTGAAACTCTCTGAATACGTCAGCGAAGCGGACACTCTTCGACTCGCGCTTCGTGCCAGCCAGCGCAAGATCAGTGTCTTCATTTCAGCGGTAGTGCTCCTTGTTGTCATCATCGGCGCGCTGATGTACGTGATTGAAGGCGAAGCAAACGGTTTCACGAGTATTCCGAGGAGCATCTACTGGGCCATCGTGACTCTGACAACTGTCGGCTACGGTGATCTCTCACCACGGACGTCGCTCGGTCAAATCGTGGCGTCGATCGTCATGGTGATCGGTTACGGCATCATCGCAGTTCCCACGGGCATCGTGTCGGTGGAGCTCGCACATGCAGTGCGCGAAAAAAGAATCACGGGCCAGTCGTGTCCTGCATGCTCAGCAGAGGGCCATGATCCGGATGCGACCCATTGCAAGTATTGTGGGGCGAGGTTGTAAAACTTACTGCGCGTAATAGCCGGGACGTGTGCGTGTTACGAGGTCCGTGCGGTTGACGATTGAAACCTGCACCCAGCGCCAGCTACCGTCGCGCGTCGTATTCGTCGGTTTGTACCCAAGGCTGTAGACCTTACCGAGATCATTAATAACCTGCTCGTAAACACCGTTGAGGTCCGAGATCTTACGGGCGTGATAATAAGACCCGCCACTCTCGTCGGCGAGCAGGTTAAGCGCACGACGCGCATTCTCGTATTCCTCCGCCAGTATCCCGCTTCCGTAAGTCTTTTCGGTATCGAGATAAATCGGCACGATCAATGTATCGGTCTGCCGCACCTGTTCGATCAGGTCAGCGAAGGTTGTTTTCGAACCACGCAATTCACCAAAACGGCTGAAAGCGTTATCGACGCCGTCACTCATCAGCACCACTGCGCGCCGTCGCTCCAGCGTCTTTGGTCCAATTACGCTGTTGAGTGCAAACCTCACTGCATCCCACACGTGTGATGCGCCCTGGCCTTCCATCTTCGCGACACTCGCTACGAGTTCCGCGCGGTCCAATGTCAACGGCGAGATGACGTTTACCATGTCCGAAAAGGTGACGATAGCAAGTCTGTCGCTCGGACGCGCTGCTTCGATAAACCGCAATGTCGATTTCTTGATCAGGTCACGTTTGTCGTTAGTAGATCCTGACAAGTCAACCAGTAACACGAGATCGAACGGCACGTCAGTCGAAGCAAAGTAAGTGACTGTTTGTTCCTCGTTGTTTTCCATCACGCGGAAGTCATCCTTTGTCAACGAACCGACAAACGTCTTCAACTTGTTATTAAAGACGCTCACGTTGAGACTCACGAGATTCGTGTCGGTTTTAATAACGTCGCCAGGATCGACTTCAGTCGGATCGATCTGCGCGGAGTCGATTGCTTTGGTAAGCGACTCTGTTAATTGCTTTGAGAGCTGGCTGCTGGGCGGCTGGCGTGCTTTGACGAGAGGCTTGCCGTAGGTGCGTTCGAGTTCTCTGATGTAGAGATCGATCCCCGGCAAACCATACTCTGCACGCCGTGCGTCAAGCTTTGCGGGGTCTTCAACCGGATAGAGAATGAGAAATCCGCCGAGGCTGACCGCCTGCGTCCCGAAGAACTGTTTCATGCCGGCGCTCACGCGAAGCCGGTCGTATAGTCCGGCAAATTCTGTTTTCTGGCTCGGATCTTTTTTAATGACCGCAACGATTACCGGCAGCAGGTCGCGTTGCAATTCGAAAGTGCCGCCATTTTTGAGGACTTGAAATGTGGCCAGGACGCCGTCGCGATCGACTAAGTCGCTGGTGGGCCAACCATGCAGCTTCAATATCTCGCAGAGTTTGGCCGTGTGCTCATTGTATAGCTTGTGTAGTTTTTCCCGGTCTGACTTCTTCGTCTGGTCCTTGTCGACCACTTGCAGCAGCAACTCGCGTTGCTTGTTGGCCATCTTGAGCAACTCTTCTTTGAGCTTCTTGTCGAGTTTGGACGGCGGTGGAGAGCTAACGCGAGCAAGCATCTGCTTCACGTCGTCCGGTGTGACGCACGACTGGGCTTTCGTCGCGACTGAAGCGCCGGTCAGTAAAAGCACCGCGAGTAAAACATTCTTCATGCTAGTCGATCCGAAAGAGTCTTACACGAGATCCCCGAGTTGCTTGTTCATGGTCAGGAAGTCGAAGTTGTTCCAGGCCTCAACAATCTTTCCATTTTTGATCCGGACGATCGTCATGCCGGTAAACTCGACCGGAGATTGAGTCGCAGCTCTTCCCATGAACTCACCTTCGTGCTTGCCGCGGACGGCGCAGCGCGCCGCGACTTTGTCGCCTTCAGCAACCATGTCCTCGACAACGATCATCATGTTCGGGAAGGCCTGGCGGAAGACTGCGTGAAACGGTTTAAAGTCCGTTGGACCTTTAATCGGGTTCGACGGATCAGCCGCCAGGCCGTGTGCGATGCCGTTTTCGTCAAACATCTCATCAATCGCGTCGGCGCGTCCCTTGTTCCAAACTTCATCAAACCAGCGACGCACGACTTCTTTGTTTTCTTCTGACATGGAGGTCCTCCCGTGTCCGTAGGTTAACGGTCAAAAGGGCTTTGCACGAAAAGTCACTTTAGAACTCCTCGCTGCGGCTTCGCCGCCGGATGTGCGGGGCGCACAGCCCATACGCAATTTAGAGCTGAACGGCGAGGCATAGCCTCGCCGCACATCCGGCGGCATAGCCGCAGCCAGACAGGTCCGGGCGGCATAGCCGCAACCAGACAGGTCAAAGGCACTTTTCGTGCAAAGACGGTCAAAGTATGTTCGCGATGCGTGTGATGAGGAAACCTTATACAAAGTTTGCAGGCGGTTCAACCTGAAGAATCATCCGGAATCCCATCTTCCCCGGTATCCGCCTCGCCCGTCCCACGCGGAATGAAGAGCACAGCCACAAATGCGAGCGCGATGTAACAGGCCATTAGCAGAAACAGTGCGCGATAGCCATTCAGGAGATCGAATATGCGGCCGTTCAAAGGATCGCCAATCGTGCCACCCAACGCCATGCAGAGCAGGTAGAGGGCTGCGAGCACGCCTCGAAGCCGGCGCGGAACGGGCTCGACGAAGAGCGGATAGGCATTCACCGTCGGCAGCGCCCAACTGGCCGACGCGAGCGCGAGCAACGGTATCGCGTGATCTATCTGCGTTACGCGATCCAGCGCGAGCATGCATGCGGCCATCGTGGCGAAGCCGATCAGTATGGTGTTTCGCCGTCCGAGGCGAACGCCGATGAAGCCGGCCGGGAGGGCGCCGATCACGCCGCCGATGGCCCATGCGATGAACCCGACCGTGACGTCTTGCGGTCGAATACCGAAGCGCTCCACAGCGTGCAGCGCATACCACGTAGTGAAGCTTTGAAAAGTCAGTTGCAACAGAAGCACGGCAACGAAGATCGGCCGCATGCCCGGGACCACGCCTCGAATTGCTGACCATGCTGCATCCGCAAGTGAACGGAAAGTTACTTCCGCTGCCCGCGATTCGATCACCTTCGACTCGCGCAGTCCGAGTGTAAACGCGGCCGCGATAACCAGAACGCTGCCACTCGCGATCAGAAATGCAGGGCGCATTCCGAGTATTCGGCCCAGCATCAGAAACGCGATCGCTGCAACGCACATCTGGAACGTGATTGAACTGGTTGCGAGCGATCGGTGGCGCGACGGTACGAGATCGGCCACGAGGGCCTGGAATGGTGATCGCTGAATATTGATCCCGGTGTGTAGCACGATAATCGCGCCGACGAGGAAGGGGAGACCGAACGCAGGTGAGAAGGGAAGCAGTGCCATACCGGCCGCAGACAGTGCGTATCCGGCGAGTACAAGAGGCAACCTGCCGCGGCCTCGAGCGCTCGCGCGATCTGATGCTGGTCCAGCCCACGGCACGAGCAGGAGCAACAACACATTGTCGATAGCCATGATCGCGCCGATAGCCGTACGATGATCGTCGCCGAGGGCGTCGCGCACGAGTGGCGGGATAAAGGTGCTGAGTAGCGGGCCTGTTACGCCGGCGAAGAGCCCGCCAAGTCCGATGAGCAGGCAAGCGCGGTACGGGATGGGTGATATTCTATTGGAAATGCCCACTTGGCCGTATTAAACCACGGATTACACGGATGATGACCGATTAGATGCAAACAGGCGCGAAAGAAAATCTCTTGCGACGAGTGTGCGCAGCTCTCTTCAACCCGGTCGATATCTCATTTCTCGTTTTCTTCCGCATCCTCTTCGGCGGGATCATGCTTTGGGAAGTTTATCGCTACTTCACTTACGGCTGGATCGGGCGTTACTTCGTTGAACCTGTCATCACTTTTACTTACTACGGGTTCAGTTGGGTGAAGCCATGGCCAGGCCGCGGGATGTACATTCACTTTCTCGTGCTCGGTCTGGCCGCGGCTTGTGTGATGGCTGGTTTCCTTTACCGCTTTGCCGCGCCGGTCTTCTTCCTCGCTTTCACATACTTTTTTCTCCTGGACCAAACGCGTTACTTGAATCACTTGTATCTCGTTTGCCTGATCAGTTTTCTCATGTGTTTCCTTCCGGCGGAACGCGCCTTTTCTGTCGATGCGTTGCTGCGCCCGAAGATCCGCTCAGACGTGGTTCCAGCGTGGACCTTGTGGCTGCTGCGAGCACAGGTCGGCATACCATATTTCTACGGCGGCATTGCCAAACTCAACAGTGATTGGCTCCAGGGCGGCGAGCCGATGCGCACCTGGTTGAGTCCTCTGACACGAGCGACGGGAGGTAGCCCTGTTTTCACGTCAGACTGGGTAGTTTACGGTTTTGTGCTCGGAGGTTTGCTGCTCGATCTACTGGTGGTGCCGCTCCTGCTGTGGCGACGCACGCGACTCTTCGCATTCGCAGCGGCAGTTGTATTCAATCTCATCAACGCTGTGATCTTCGATATCGGCATCTTTCCGTGGCTGATGCTGGGCGCGCTTTTGATTTTCTTTCCGCCTGACTTGATGCGACGCTTCGCTCGCGCGTTTATGTCGCCGGAAGAGGGGTTTGTCGATGCGAAACCGGTGGTGACACCTGCGCAGGTTAGTTGCCCGTCCTTATCAACTTCGCAGAAATTAGTGGCTGGACTCTTGGCCGCCTACCTTGCAGTTCACGTTTTGCTCCCGCTTCGCCATTACCTCTATCCCGGCAACGTGAGTTGGACCGAAGAAGGACATAATTTTGCGTGGCACATGAAGTTGCGAACAAAGGTTGGCGAGGCAGTTTTCACAGTTACACATCCCGCAAGTGGACAAACATGGACCATCAGGCCGGAAGATTATCTAAAGTCGCACCAGTTGATGAAGATGATTACGAAGCCGGACTTGATTGTGCAGTTCGCCCATTTTCTGGCCGAAGAGAAGAGGCGTGAAGGTTACGATAACGTCGAAGTGCGCGCGCGCGTAATGGCTTCTCTCAACGGCCGGCAACGGCAGTTGTTAATCGATCCTGCCGTCGACCTTGCTAAAGAAGAAGTCAGTTTGTTACCGGCGCGCTGGATAGTGCCACTCACGACGCCGCTCGGCTCACGCGAGCCGTCATCTGCATCTGGCCCGGCGAATTCGAGCTATAGTTCCAGCGATCCCGATTCCGAGTAATCTAAGATCTATGTAGGGGTTGAATCTGCAACAGTTCCCGGAACCGCGGGAGACTACGCATCGGATCGAGATAGCTATCGTGGTCCAGCCATTTTCGGTCAGCGCAAAACGGAATCGACTTCTCCAGGCACGTCATTGCTTCGTCAAGTTCACCCGCCACTGAGAATGCGCAGGCAGCGTTGTAGAGAACGTTCGGGTCTTCCGAATCGAGTTCGAGGGCCCGTCGCGTCCAGTTCAGCCCGCGCCTGGCGTGGCCCAGTTCGATAAGCGCAATTGCTCCCAGCAGAAGGGGCCTGACGTCACCCGGATAAAACTTCAGATGATTTTGGACCGCGTAGAGACACCGCTCGAATGTCTCCGTCTGCAACTGTTCGCGCTTCTGACCGCGGTATATTCCGCCCAGCATTGAAAGAGCATCGATACTCTCCGGGCGGACCGCTGCAGCCTGCTCCAGTAACAGTGCTGCCTGGTCCAGCTTTCCCTGCGAGAAACAGGCTCGTGCGTAATAGTAGTTCGCCTCATACAGCCTGGGATTCAGGTGCAGCGCCGTCTCAAACTCTGGTTCCGCTTCCGAATACCGGCCGCCGAGGGCAAGAAAGATTCCCCTTGAGGCGTGTGCCTGTGCCAGCCCTGGGTCTATCTCGACGGCTTTCAAACTTGCCCGGTCGGCGTCTGCAAGATCAGACTCAACACCTCCCCAGTCCATATAGAGAAAAGATGAACAGTCGGCTATGCCTGCGTAGGCGGGTCCAAACTGATCGTCGATCGCGATCGCTTTCAGATACATGCGTCGTGCGGATTCAAGGCTCGGTCGTCGCATGTTGTGAAAGAGCTGGTGCCCGCGAAGGTAGTATTCGTAAGCTTCGATGGCTGTCGTCCGGGCCCTTTGCAACGCGCGTTGGTCAGCAGAGCTCAGGACTACTTGAAGCGCTCGCACCGTGCTTTGGGCAATGTCGTCCTGAACAGCAAAAATGTCTTCGAGTTTGCGGTCGTACTTTCCCGACCAGAGTTGATAGCCATCGATCGCACTGATCAGTTGAGCGTTGATGCGGATCTTGCCACTGACTTTTCTGACACTTCCCTCAAGCACTGTATTCACGTTGAGTTGTTTGCCTACCTCGCGAATATCGAGGGCCGGCGACTTGAATCTAAACGACGACGTCCGCGATGCAACATGAAGGTTAGGCAAGCCGGCAAGGCTATTGATAAGTTCGTCAGCTAATCCCTCACAGAAATAACCCTGGTCCTTATCCGGGCTCATGTCCACGAACGGCAGAACAGCAATTGACGCCACAGGCGTGGCCGTAATCAGCTCGCTTTGCCTTGCGTCGACGAGCTGAACTTGCTCGGAAGAGAGCGTTTCAGGCTTGTTCTCTTCTACGTCGACAATGAAGCGGTATCCGCGCCTCGGAATCGTCTCGATGAACCGCGGATGGCGAGCGTCGTCGCCCAGTGTTTTCCTTAGCTGCACGATGGTGTAGGTCAGATTCGACTCTTCGACAAAGGTGTCGGGCCAGAGCCGCATCATCAACTCTTTCTTCTCAATGATCCGCCCGCTGTTTTGAACCAGAGTCAGAAGCGTTTCGACAACCTTCGGCGCCAGCAGCAAAGGCTTGCCCTGACGTAGCAGGACCTTCTGCCCGGCATCAAGGGTAAAGTCCCCAAAACGATAACAATGATTGGTGAGCCCCGGCATGGTTCCTAGTAACTTCCTATGAACTTCCTCATGGTTTCTTCAGGACTCGTGAATTCCGTGTCATGTAGTTTGGCTGCGCAACTGGTTAACAAGGCGGGGGGCCAGATTCTACCAGCGGCCCCAGCCCGCATCAATCAGGTGGAGGGTTCAGAGTTCAGCCTTTAGGCTGCTGCTTTGGCGAGCAAGCTAAAGCTTGAACTCTGAACGGACTCGATGGGTGTTTGTACTGTGACACGGGACAAATGTCCCGACCTGTAGCGCAAAAATATGTGCAAGCGGGATGAAACTCCCATAGCCAGAAGCTGGACCAAAGGTCATCATGCGGCGCGTGAGCAAGGGTGGTTTGTAGTTCAGCCCGACGCCCTGGTGATCTTAGACAATCATTGTTCCCCCTTCGTCGAACTTCAACAAACCTGGAGGTACGTATGAAACGTTTTCTACTCTTTGCAATCTTCTTAGCAAGCTGTTGTCTACTCATTGGCATTGCGCCCTCGGCGACCAGCACGACCTCTGCCGCCGCCGTTGATAATCTCTCTCCCGTCACCAACCAAGAACTCGCGCTGGCTCGCAATGGGACGGCCAGGTATCACGACTTCGCTCGCGCCGACGATGCGGGTTATGAATTTTTACATTGTGTGGAGGGCGAGGGCCTCGAGTATGTGAATTGGTCTCTCGTTGACTGTAACTTCGATATCGAGAATCCGGAAGCGCTTCACTACATCGAAACTGAGAGCGGTCTGAAACTCGTGGGAGTGGAGTATGTCATCCCCACTGCCTGCACAGCCACAGCGCCGGAAGGGTTCACCGGTGATGCCGATGAATGGGAGTTTATGGCGGAAGGTTTGCCCATCTGGGCGCTGAGAGCCGCGCTCTGGCTACCCAATCCCGAGGGGATGTTCGCAGAGCATAACCCACGCATACGAACACAATGCCCATGACTTCATAAACATGGTCCAAGCTCTGGGATCCACTCGCTCAACTTCATAGCGTAAGGAAAAAGTTTCATGTACAGACTAACAATAGTACTTCTCGCTTTGATGTGTGTCGGAGTAGTGGTTCTAACTCCCAGAGCTTCGGCCACCAGTACGGATGACGCTCTGAATGAACAGTTGTCTGCGACTCTTAGCTACCACGGGTTCACCGGCAGAGTTGGATTAAGTCTGGAACAAAGGCTGGGCCGAAAGATCGACAATCAGCTTGCCGATCTGGGCCGCCTGGCTTTTCACGACAGCTTGCTCGGTTTGAATGACGACAACTCGTGCTCGGGTTGTCATTCGGCGCCTTTGGGTTTCGGCGACTCGCAGTCAATTGCCATTGGCGTCGAAAATAACAACATCGTAGGGCCCGGTCGAACTGGTCCACGCAATCAACGCCGCACACCAATCATTCTCAATAATGTTTTCTACCCGGCGCTGATGTGGAACTCGCGCTTTAATTCAGTGTCAGGTGATCCGTTCGACAACAGCGGCGGATTTCAGTTCCCGTTACCGGAAGGTTTCTCCCTTTCCGCGCTTCCGCACCTGCTCACCGCACAGGCTTTCATTCCCACGACTGAAAAGCCCGAGATGAGTGGCTTCCATCCGTCCGTGCCTGGCACTAACGATGGCATTCGCGCCGCGGTTATCGAGCGGTTGAATACGAATACTGAATATCGAAAGTTGTTTGGTAAAAACTTTCCGGAAGTGAACTCAGGCTCGCCGATCACTTTCGAGATGCTCGCGCGCGCGATCGCGGAGTTTGAATTCACACTCGTTTTCGCAGACGCGCCGATCGACAAATTTGCGCGCGGTCAAAAGAATGCTATGACCGAAGATGAGAAACGCGGTGCCCTGATCTTCTTTGGATCCGGCAACTGCGTGAGCTGCCATGCGGTTTCAGGCCAGTCGAATGAAATGTTCAGCGACTTCCGGCAACACGTAGCCGGTATTCCTCAGATCGTACCTGCCGTTGGAAACGTGACGTTTGATGGACCAGGCGCGAATGAGGATTTTGGTTTGGAGCAAGTGACGGGAAATCCGAATGACCGTTATGCGTTCAGGACCTCGCCGTTGCGGAATCTTGCGTTGCAGCCTGCGTTCTTCCATAACGGTAGCTTCACCAGGATGGAAGATGCAGTGCGTTATCACCTTGACGCGGTCGGATCAGCGCCGAGTTACAACCCGGTGCTGGCAGGTGTCGCGGGTGACCTGCAAGGTCCACAGGGACCTATTGCGCCGGTGTTAGCGCGCATTGATCCGGCGCTCGCAACACCAGTCACTTTGTCGAACGACGAGTTTCGTCAACTAATGGCATTCCTACGCACCGGACTCCTTGACCCGAAAGCAAATCCGCGTGATCTGCGTAAGCTTATTCCGGCTCGGGTGCCCAGTGGCCGGCCGGTGCACGTTTTCCAGTAAGATAATTAGCCGCGGATAACACGGATTTTCATGCACGATTTGCAGCTCGGTACAGATTTGCTCGTCCTTGCCTGCCTATCAACTCGACTACTCCCATTTGCCGAAGACAGTACGCCATCTTCTGCGCTAACTCCCTCGGAATGCCCATCTCTTGCGCAAGATCTTTCGACGTGAATGACTCCAGTGCTGTTGGAAGAAACACGTGCCAGTCCGATGACTGGGTAAACACCCGGCGCTCGACGACCTCCAGTAGCCGGCGTTCTTCAATGCCCCATCCTCGCGTACGCCACTTCCGCTTCCCGACGTAGCGCCTCGCCTCTTCCTCTCTTATCATCACAACTTCCAGCGTGAGATTGGGATTCGAGAGCAGTTGCGGGATACCGACGAGTCCCCAGAACATGTCCTCCAACCGGCCTTTCTTTGGTGACTTCCGGCGAGCTACTCGACACGGATCATCCTTTGCCAGCCGGGTAATCCATTTCTCTTGAGCTATCGGATAGATCAACCGTACGCGATGTGATCGGACCAGGTTCGCCAGCTTCCACTTGATCGATCCGAAATTCCCGGTCTGGATCTCGAGCAGCATGTCATCTCTAACAATATCCACCACGAACCCTTCAACCGTAACTTCGAATCGATCTCCGGGCTGCGCGTACCACAGCTTCAGCGCCGCGTGAAGAGGCCCCTCATTCAGTAAGCCGATATGTGACATTGAGCGTCCTGTAAATCCTGAAATCTGGTAATGAGACCTCTGGTTACGGATCTCTGGAAAAATCGTAGAAGACGCGGAATAGATTGCCGTCCAGGTCGGACGCTGTGAACTCATGCAGCTTCCACGGCTTTGACTCGGGAGGTGAGATGATTCGTGCTCCGGCGCCGTTCCAGATCTCGTGTAGCCCATCGACCTCTTCCTTGCTGTCGAGATTTAGCCAGATTGTTACTGGAGGAGCGTTGCCATGATGCTGGCGGAAGTCGCGGTCCGTAAGAAACATTCTGCAGTGGCCCTTTGAGATACCGGCGATGCCGCCGTCGGCGCCGCCCCAATCCAGGTCGAAGCCAAGCTTGTTCTGATAATAATCCAGCGCCTGGTTTATGTCCGTCACAGGTATCTCGGGCACTGCAGCCGGGAATTCATGCTTCATAACAGACCACAGATTACACGAATTGACGTTCAGGCAGCGACGTCAGTTGAGTCTAATTCATACCATTGACAGAGCATACAGTTAGACATAACTTTCAAATTGAACTTATCAAGAATGCTGATCGCGTCGATCTCATTCAGCCGGAAAGTATGTCTACCACTGAAACTGTAACGCAACTCCTGATAGCCTGGAGCGACGGCGATGCCGCGGCCCTCGATCGTTTGCTTCCCTATGTCGAAACCGAATTGCGACGGTTAGCCAGCTACCACATGAGGCGCGAAAGCGCCGGACATACTCTGCAAACAACGGCACTCGTAAATGAGCTCTACCTCAAGCTTGTGGATCAGCGGCAGGCGAAGTGGCAAAACCGGGCGCACTTCTTCGCTGTCGCTGCACAATTGATGCGCCGGATCCTCGTCGATTACGCGCGCCGGCAATTACGAAGCAAGCGCGGCGGAGGTGTGTCCAATTTGACGTTGGATGAAGCCGTGATCATCTCTCACGAAAAGTCGGGAGATATCCTGTCTCTGAACGAAGCCCTTGATCGTCTCGCCAAACTCGATCCCCTAAAAGCCAGGATCGTTGAGTTGCGGCATTTTGGCGGTTTGAGTGTTGAGGAAACTGCAGAAGTGCTAAAAATCTCAGAGGTCACCGTTATGCGTCATTGGAGTCTCGCTAAATCGTGGCTGCGACGCGAAGTGCGCGGCTAAGCTGAAAAAACTTACTGCGAAAACAAGATAGTTCCACACGTGATTTGACGCGATCCAAAACGTGAGCCTCCAATTCTCTCAGCCAGAGTCCGCACAGATTGCATAATGAACTCAGATCGATGGAACACAATTGAAGACCTTTACTACTCCGCTCTTGAACTTGACGCCGGTGAACGCGAAACCTTTCTCGAGCAGCAGTCCCGGGGAGACGAAAGTCTGAAAGACGAGCTTCTTTCGCTGCTTGCTTCCGCGGATCGTCAGGACAGTTTCATGGAGGAGCCGGCGGTGCCACTGGCGCTGGAGGTCCTCCGGTCCGAGAGGATGGGGATGGTGGGCCAGACTATCGGCCGCTATCGGATCGTTGGCGTGCTGGGCCACGGCGGCATGGGCGAAGTTTACCTGGCCCACGATCCGAGCCTTGATCGCAAAGTCGCGCTTAAACTTCTTCCCGCTACCATAACTGACAACCGCGTGCGCGTGCTGCGTTTTCAACAGGAGGCGCGTGCGGCCTCGGCAATCTCCCACCCAAACGTCGCTCACATTTACGAGATCGATGAAGCGAACGGGCTCAATTACATCACCATGGAGTACGTGAAGGGCGCGACTCTTCGTGAACTTCTGAAGACCAAAGCCTTCGACGACGCAACGGCTCTCGAAGTGTGTAAACAAGTATGCATGGCGCTGGCTGCCGCACACAAAGCAGGCGTTATTC
>DASUPZ010000421.1:0-9000 GCA_036280855.1 Pyrinomonadaceae bacterium
CCCATGCCGTAAAGTGCCTGCATGTCTTTCGCGAGGGCGTAGCCTTCGGGCACTTCGAACAATGATGCGCTGAGCGGCTCTTTCGAGAGTTCGAGCACTTCCTGCGTCATCGTGGTCGTGCGGCCATCGGGTTGATAGATAGTGGTGGTGACGTGCAGCGGAAATCCGAGTTTTGCTGTTCCGACAGTTCTGGTGCGAACTTCGTCTTTACAATCGGGGCGCGTGTAGACTGGCGTGGTTTGCTGTTTTTCAGTTTGGCTGGGACACGTGAAGGCGTATTGAAAGTCGATATACCAGCCGTCAGTTTCGATTTTTTGATCTTTGTCGCATGCGTCAGGGCTCGCCTTTTTCTCCATCGACGTTTTGATACGTCGCGCGGTGAACCCAAACATTTGCTTGCGTTCACCGGTGTCGTTGATGGTGTTGGTTACGTTTACTACGCCGCCGGTTTTCGGCGTTTGAGCTGGCGGCTGGGTTGAGGGAACGGTGGGACCTCCGTCGCCGGCTGCTCCGGGCGTCGTGGTGTCGGTGGAGGAAACCATGTAGGTTTTGGTGCGCTCGTTTATGGTGAGCGTGCGTTTGAGATCGCATTGAAGAATGGTGGTGAAGCCCATGCCGCTGCTGGCCATCTCGTTACGCATGCGCTGGCCTTTTATATAGAGGACAGTCTCCATGCCCTGGGCGCCGCCGGTGCTGATTCGTTGCCGGATCTTGACGTCGTTGGTGGTTTGTTTGTTTTGGCTGCTGGTGTTTGAAGCCGCCACGGCACAAATAAACAGAATAAAAGCCGTCGTTAGCAGAAATGCTCGTCTCATTGGTCTTCTCCTTTATTACTTAACGCAGGAAATTCGGCTCAAACGGCTCAAGAAAATTGAGGTGTTAACCGGTTTTGCTTGCCTCAAAAATCGATGTTCCTCCGAAAGTAGGGTTTCTGCCCCAAAAGTCTTTTTCACAGCGTCATTGCATTGGCTGGACCACGGTCTATCCGCGCAAAAGTTTTCGGTTTGTTTTGCTGCTGGCCGCTTGGATTTGTTGGTTGGGGTGCAGAGTACGTGAATTGGTGTTGAGACCCCCAATACCTGGACTACACAACAGAGAAGATGTCAAAATTACGTTCCTTGATGTCGCAAACGTTTCAGCCTAGTCTTCGACCTCCAACGCAATTGACGTTAACGCTGACATTTCAGATAAGTGTTGTGGGAACTTGATCGAAATAAAAAAACCTTCGCTTGCTGCGATTTTGTTGGTACTGTTCTTCATCCAATGCAACAGTGATCGACAAGGGTCTGAGACAATCGTTTCTACGGATGCACCATCGCCAGGTTCGTCTTCGAAAAAAGAAGAATGCGACTTTTCGAAGTTCTCGCCAATGAAAGCGCAAACGAATCACGGGTCTCCTGTGATTAGCACGCCGAGGCCTCAGTATCCACCTGAAGCAAAGGAACGTGCGGTTGAAGGTAAGGTTGCGGTCCGCTTATTGGTGAACGTTCGAACAGGATTAGTTGAACAGGCTTGTTTAATTGAAGGCAACGAGGTCTTTGCTCCGGCCGCGATAGAAGCGGGCCTGCGTATTAAATTTGATCCTTACAGTTACTATATTCAGCAGAAATTCTCTTACGCTGAAGAGATAGTGACCTATCAATTCACGAAACCGTAACTCGAAATCGCACGATTGATGTCGGTAGTTACGTGGGGGGAGCTTCGAAACCAACGCCGAAGGCGTTCGCTAATTGGAGCCCAAGGTTGGAGCGCAGCGACAACCCTGGGAAAGCATGTTTCGGCCCAACCCTGAAAGGGTTAAAATTCGATAGGAGGCCACCTCACAATGGCTCAATCTCTCTCGTGTATTTGGACGCACCTCATCTTCTCAACAAAAAATCGTTTTCCGTTTCTCACCGATAAGATCCTGCGCCGAAATGCATGCATATCTCGCCGAGATGCTCCGAAGCCACAACTGCGAAACACTCATCGTCGGCGGCGTTGAAGATCATGCACATGCTTTGTTTGCACTCTCTCGCACGCTACCTGTGGCAAGCGTAGTGAAGGAAGTTAAGCGAAAATCATCGGGTTGGGTGAAACAGGCTTCGCGACAATTGAGGAAGTTCCACTGGCAAGGTGGTTATGCGGCATTTTCAGTAAGCCAATCAAATCTTCTGGAGGTTGTGAGATACATTGAAAACCAGGAGGAGCATCACAGACGCGTAACGTTTCAGGATGAGTATCGCGCGTTTCTCAAGGCGTATGGAGTCGATTACGACGAGCGGTACGTTTGGGATTAGAGCCGGGAGAAACCCTTTCAGGGTTTTCCGTGCTTTATGATTTTTCCCAGGGTTGTCGCTGCGCTCCAACCCTGGGCTGGAATTAGCGAACGCCTTCGGCGTAAACAGCGAGGGGGCTCACGTAGTTGAGGGAAGCCACCGATTGCAGTGCCGCCTTCGGCGTAAACAGCGAGGGCGCTCGTAGTTGAGGGAAGCCGCCGTAATTCAGAGGCAGCCTTTTGTGCTTTTTCGTGGCTGGAACTAAAATCTCCACCTCCCCCCCGACAACCAAATGGTTTCTTCCCAACAAGGCGTTACAAAACTGCTCGTTGCCTGGGGTGATGGGGATAAGGCTGCGCTCGACGAACTTATGCCCGTCGTCTATGACGAGCTGCGCCGGCTCGCGCAGAACTATCTCAGTCACGAACGGCCGGGACATACGCTGCAAACGACGGCGCTCGTTCACGAAGCTTACCTGCGACTTGTTGACCAAAAATCGGTGAACTGGCAGAACCGCGCACAGTTCTTCGGTATCGCCGCGCAGATGATGCGAAGAATTCTCATCAACTACGCCAAAGAACGAAACGCCATGAAGCGGCAAGGGTACGCAACCAAAGTGTCGCTCGACGACGCCATCAGCTTCTTCGAAAAACGGGAGCTCGATCTGGCGGCGCTCGATGAAGCACTGAACACACTCGCCACACTCGATCCGCAACAAACCCAAATAGTCGAACTCCGTTTCTTCGGCGGGCTCACCATCGAAGAAGTTTCAGAAGTTCTGGGCATCTCGCCCGCGACTACCAAACGCGAATGGGATTCGGCGAAACTGTGGCTGCGACGTCAACTCAGCACCCGGAGGCAGTAAACATCACTCCCGAACGTTGGCAACAAGTAAAGTCGGTGCTCGCCGAAGCGCTGCAACTCGACACCGAACGGCAGCGCCAGTACCTCGATTCCGCCTGCGCACACGATGATGATCTGCGTGAGGAGATCGATCTCCTGTTGGCCCAGCAAGTGGACACCGGCAACGACGTCATCGAGGAATGTGCAGTCGATGCAGCGCGGTTGCGACTCGATCACGCAGCGAACAAAGTTGGAAGCCGGATCGGTGCCTACAAGATCTTGAAAGAGATCGGTCACGGAGGGATGGGCACCGTCTATGTCGCCGAACGCGACGACGAACATTACCGGCAACAAGTTGCCATCAAACTCATCAATCCCGGCCTCGGCGGCGAATCGATCCGGCGCCGTTTCCGAAACGAGATGCAGATCCTTGCGGATCTGAACCATCCAAACATCGCGCGGCTGTTGGATGGCGGCGAAACTGCCGACGGGCTGCCGTACCTCGTGATGGAATACGTCGAAGGCCGCCCAATCAACGTTTATTGTGACGAACAAAAACTCTCAACCGAGCAGCGTTTGAAACTGTTCACGGTCGTGTGCGATGCGGTTCAGTATGCGCATCAACATCTCGTCATACATCGCGACATCAAACCCGGCAACATACTCGTAACGCACGAAGGCTCGCCTAAACTCGTCGACTTCGGTATCGCCAAACTACTGGATCAAACCGGATCCGGAGCGACGATGACGGCGATGTCGTTCATGACGCCGGAGTATGCGAGCCCGGAACAGGTCAACGGCGTATCCGTCACAACCGCAACGGACATCTATTCACTTGGTGTGGTCCTTTATGAACTATTGAGCGGACGTTTGCCGTATCGATTGAAGAGCCGAGTGCCTCACGAACTCGCCAAAGCCATCTGCGATCAGGAACCCGAAAGACCAAGCACCGCGATCGGACGCAACGCTCTCGAAAAGACCACTGCGCCGCGACCGCGCCTGCACGCTGATCTCGACAACATCGTCTTGATGGCGATGCGCAAAGAACCGCAACGCCGGTACGCGAGCGCAGAGCAGTTTGCTGAAGACATTCATCGCCATCTTGACGGCCGGCCTGTTCGCGCGCGTCACGACACGTTTACGTATCGCGCGGGCAAGTTCATACGCCGTCAGAAGATCGCGGTCGCTGCTGCGGCGCTGGTTGCAGCCACGCTGTTGATCGGAATCATTGCGACGACGTGGCAGGCGAGAGTGGCGCGCGCAGAAAGAGCACGCGCTGAACGGCGTTTCAACGAAGTGCGACAACTCGCAAATTCCTTCGTGTTTGAAGTGCACGACGCAGTTTCGAATCTACCGGGCTCAACTACCGCGCGTTCACTGATCGTGCAGCGAGGATTGAATTACCTCGACAGCCTGGCGCGAGATGCGGGTGACGATCGTGGTTTGCAACGTGAGCTGGCCGGCGCGTATGAAAAACTCGGAGCCGTGCAGTACACGCCTTCTGTCGCGCACCTCGGCGATTTCGAAGGCGCGCTGCAAAGCCATCGCAAAGCAGCCGCGCTTCGTGAAGCGCTGGTCGCCTCCGATCCCTCGAATCGTGATTATCGTCGAGAGCTGTTGGACAGCTACTGGTTCATCGCGACACTGGTTGGCGCACAGGGCGACATGACGCGGGAGCTCGAGATGCTACGCGAGCAACTGCCGGTGCGCCATGAACTCGCCGTATCGGAAACGACGGAGTTTGTCGATCGATACAATCTCGCGGGCACTTATGGTTACCTCGGCAGCCTGTTGCTGGAGATGGGCGACGTCAAAGGAGCGCTCGAGAACCAGCGCGAATGTTTGCGTATACGCGAAGAGCTCGCGGCCATCGATCCAAACACCGCGCGTTCGCGACGCGCGTTGACGATCTCTTACGAGTACCTGGGGATCGTTACCGATCGCGCGGGAGACACGAAAACGGCACTCGAACTACAGCAACGCGGGTTGGCGATGCGTGAAGCGCTCGTCGCGGCAGATCCATTAAACACGGATTTGCGGCTGATGCTGATCGAGAGTCATCGCTTCGTGGGTGACATGTTGTTGAAGCTGGATGACGTCGAACGCGCGGCGGAGCATTACCGGAAGCAGTTGGAGATGAACCGCGACATGGTTGCGGCTGATCCTTTGAGCGCACAGTTTCAGACCAACATGGCAGTGGCGCTCATCAAGACAGGCGACATCGATCTGCGTTTGAACCGGGCCCAGGCTGCTTTGACGAATTACAACGAGGCGCTGCGGATTCGCGAGCAACTTAGTTCTGCGTCGCCGCAGGACAGATTCGCACGACGTGCGTTGGCCGAAGTCAGGACGAAGATCGAAGACGTTAACCGCGGATTACGCGGAAAAAAATCCGGACCTTGATCCGTGTTATCCGCGGCCTAACTTTCTCGTTCGAGCACAACGTCGAACACGCCCGTCTGAAAGACGCTTCCGTTGACCTTCCGCTCCTCAACCGCAATCGCATTCACCGCGCGATACATCGGATCGTTCTTCTTCGGATCGTCCTGAAAGTGAATCTCCGTGACGAGTGGCCGGTATCCCGGACAAACCGCAAGCAGGTGAAAATGTGCGCAGCGCCAGAAGTCAGGCGAGCCCGTTGGATCAGGTCGATAGGGAATCGGGCGAATACCCTCCACTTCGTATAAACCCGTCTCGGAAGAAATGACGCGTCCACGGTTTCGAAAATCAGTCGTGCCGTTTGAATACTTCTCCTGGAGATCGACGTGCCAGAAATCGAGCACTGCTCCAGGCAACGGGCGCTTCGTGTCGTAGCCCCACACGCGACCACTAAGAATAAACGTCGTTCCCGGTTCACCAGGCAGAGTCAGTTTGCCGCGAAACGGCGCGCCGGGTCTGTAGAATGGTCCATGAGGTTGCGGCGCAACTTTCTTCAGTTCGCCCTTCGGAGTGATTGGCTCGGATTGCGCTGGTCCCATCTGGATCAGTATGCGGTTTGGATCACGGCTTATTTCCTGCGTCGGTTGGGCATCAGAACGCAGTACGAGTCCGGAGACGCCGAGAGCTGCAAGGCCGGTAACGGTGTGCTGGAGGAACTTTCGTCGTGTCGAGTTTGGCATGTTTTTCACCTTTCGGATTAAAAACACCGTCCGGCGGTGTTTTGTGTTAAAGGATGTGACGAATCGGCCTTGATTGGTGACGAGAAGGCGGCGCAATCGATATGAGAATCTTTGTTCTGAATGTAATTATCACTTTCGCTGCCGCTGGGTCTGTATCAGCACAAACTTCAGCAGTAAACGTACGGATCGTCACTGACGAAGCGGAAGCAGTGCTTGCGATTCTCGAGAAAAGGAAGGCGAGCCAGCCGGTTACACATGCCGACTGGCAGCGCGTGTTTCAAAGTGAAGGCTACGTCCGGCTGAAGAAACGCGAAACGTCGATGCAGCGTTCGTTCGAGGACGGCGACTTCAAAACCTTCGTGCTTTCTGAGCAACTCGCCGCACGTGCACAGGCTTTGAAAGACACACTCGAGAAGTGGAAACGCGCGGATATTACGCGCGCCGCGCGGCTTGCATTGGACTACCTGCCGAAAGAGGCATACATCAGGGCAAAGATCTATCCGGTTATTAAGCCGCGAGAAAATAGTTTCGTCTTCGATCTAAAGAACGATCCGGCGATCTTCCTCTATCTTGATCCATCGAAGGGCGTGAGCAAGTTTGAAAACACGCTCGCTCACGAACTCCATCACATCGGTTATGGCACGACTTGTCCACGCCAGGAAGTTTCAGCCGAGATCAGCAAACTGTCACCAAACGCGCAGACAACACTCAGGTGGGCCGGCGCGTTTGGTGAGGGATTCGCGATGCTCGCTGCTGCCGGTGGTCCGGATGTTCATCCGCACGCGGTGAGTGATGCCGTCGAGCGTGGGCAATGGGACAAAGACCTCGCAAACTTCAACGCTGATTTAAAGAAAGTGGAGAAGTTTTTGATCGATGTGCTGGAGAAGAAGTTGACGGAAGAGCACGTTCAGAGCACTGGATTTTCCTTCTTTGGCACTCAAGGGCCGTGGTACACGGTGGGATGGCAGATGTCTGTGTTGATCGAGAAGACATTCGGACGCGCAAAGTTGATCGAGTCTTTTTGCGACCAGCGTCAATTATTTTCAACCTATAACGAAGCAGCCGAAAAACATAATCGCACCTCCGCGAAGCCGCTGGCACTTTGGTCCGCGTCGTTGCTGGACCTACTTCGCTAATAAGCCAACCAACCCCATCATGTAAATCATGTTCAATCCTGGCATCATGTCAGTCGACGGAGAGACATGCGCAAACGTTCCCCCCCCGCACTTGATCCATTAATCCGGACGTCTCAACCGAGACGTCCGGCTCACAATCTGTTTGCCGGAAATTGACCATCGTTCCGCAAGAAATTCTCGTCACATGTCTGTTGACAGACAAATCAAAACTTACCATACTCCGCAATCACACCTCCCTTGAAAACTTTCCGTCTCGTTCTGATTTAAGCCCAGAAAAAACACATTTGAATTTGTTCCATCAAGGGTGATGAACTATGGTTGCGGTTTCGAAACACGTTGTTATTGAAAACAAAATTCTGGCCTCTCTTCCTTACCCGGATTTTCAAGGGTTGCTGTCGCGCCTGACGCCGGTCCGTCTACAAAGGGGTGAAGTAGTCTACATAACGGGCGACAGAATTCGTGATTGTTACTTCCTGAACAGTGGCTTACTCTCGCTGCTTTCCTCAACTGAAACCGGTTCGACAGTCGAGGTTGCGATGGTAGGCAACGAAGGAGTCGTCGGCTTGCCCGTGATTTTGAAGAACAGGATTTTTCCTTACGAAGTCACCGTGCAGATCGAGACTGAAGCGTTGCGAATCAGCGCGGAAGACTTGCAGGCAGAGTTTGATAAAGGCGGGGCGCTGCACGATCTTATGCTGCGATATGTGAACGTGCTTATTGCAGAGATCTCGCAATCATCTCTCTGCCACCGTTTTCACTCGCTCGAAGAAGCACTCAGCCGCTGGTTGCTGATGGCGCAGGATCGGCTCAACACCAACAGCCTGAATCTCACGCAGGAGATCATATCGCATGCGCTCGGCGTGCCCCGCACAGGAGTCACGATGGCCGCGGGCGCGCTGCAGCGAGACGGGTTGATTCGCTACAGCCGTGGTAAGATCGTCATCCTCGATCGCGCGAAACTCGAAGCGAGGTCGTGTGAGTGTTTTAGAATAATTCACGACGAACTGACCCACTTCTTAAAAGACTAGTCGTGGCGCTGCTTCGTCTGGTTCCAGACTCAGTCGAATACCCGACCTAGTCTATTATTCGACCACCAACCGGATCGAACGAGTAAGAACAATGAGCAGTAAGCCGCAGGTAAAGTCGTGCGTGATTTATCCAAAGCCCAATCCTCACGCTGGCGCCCGTCTATTCTGCTTTCCTTATGCCGGAGGTACAGCGCCGATCTTTCGCGCCTGGCCCAATTACCTGCCGGCTGAGGTTGAACTGTGCGCGGTCCAGTATCCAGGCAGAGGAACCCGCATTGCCGAACGTTTGCGCGAAGACGTTGAAGAGCTGATGAACAGTTCTTATGACGAGCTTCAACCGTTTCTGAACAAGCCGTTCGCTTTCTTCGGTCACAGCATGGGTGCGCTTGTGAGTTACGAGTTTGCGCGTCGTCTTCAACGAGAAGAACGCCCTGGCCCGATCGGTCTATTTGTTTCCGGTTGCACTGCTCCTCACCTCAGAGCAACGGACCGGATTACGTACAACTTACCGGAGCCGGAGTTTATTGATGAATTGCGACGGTTGCAGGGTACGCCGCCTGAAGTGCTCGACAGCAAAGAGTTGATGCAACTCATGTTGCCGATCATTCGCGCTGAC
>DASUPZ010000422.1:0-4629 GCA_036280855.1 Pyrinomonadaceae bacterium
CTTCTGGATTGGGCACTTCGAACACCACCACCGGGCTAAGGTGACGGCGTGATTACTTGATCACCTTCGCGAGTTTTTTGAGGTCATCGATGAAAAGGCGAGTCTCCATCTCGCGTGTTTCATCGTCAGGCGCACGAAGAATTGAGGAAGGATGGACAGTAGCCATGACATAGGGCGCAAGTGTTGAAGGGATGAATTCACCGCGCTGTTTTGTGACTCGAAACTGTGGTCCAAGAAGCGACTGTGCAGCCGTCGCACCGAGGGCCACGATTACGTCAGGTTTGATGACGGCAATCTCCGATTCGAGCCACGGACGGCAGGCGGCGATCTCCACGGCATTCGGTTTTTTGTGGATCCGGCGTTTACCACGCGGCTCCCATTTGAAGTGTTTGACAACATTGGTGACGTACGTTTGTTTGCGATCGATGCCTGCTTCTTCGAGAGCATTATCGAAGAAGCGGCCGGCCGGCCCGACAAAAGGTTTGCCTGTGAGATCTTCTTCGTTACCAGGTTGCTCACCCACAAACATGACGTTTACTCGCCGTGAGCCTTCGCCGAAAACTGTTTGCGTTCCCTTCTTCCAGAGATCGCACGCGCGGCAATCAGCGGCGGCATTTTTGAGCGCGGGAAGCGTTAGGCGTGGAGGAATCAGGTCCCAGGCTGCGCTATCAGCGGATGTGGGTCTCTTGGGCATTAAATAGGTCAAATAGGTCCAATAAGTCTTATAGGACCTATATCTTACGATGAAAGCGACGTTCTCAAAAGCAGAGCTTGAAGCAGATCTGGCCAGCCGTTTTGGCGAGGCATTCAAGATCCATGAAAAGTCTGTCGTCGAAACTCTCTCCAGCGGCATTCCGGAGATTGATGCTTTGAGCGGCGGCTTGCCGCGTGGGGCCATCAGCGAGATCTATGGACCAGCATCGTCGGGGCGCACGAGTCTGATGTTTTCCATGCTTGCTTACGCAACCACGCATGAGGAGACGTGTGCGCTGGTAGACACGAATGACGTGTTTGCACCAACCGCGGCAGCCGCGGCCGGCGTGGATTTCGATCGGCTGTTGTGGGTGCGATGCGCGGGAAATCTCGAGCACGCTTTCAAAGCCACGGATCTACTGTTGCACGCCGGCGGGTTTGGCCTGGTGCTTCTCGACCTGGGAGACGTGGCGGGGAAAGAGGCGCGCCGGATCATCTCGTCGTGGTGGTATCGCTTTCGTCACACAGTAGAAGACAGGCCGACGGTGATGACCGTCATTTCTGAAGAAGCATGTACTCGATCGTGCGCCGCACTGACGCTGGAGTTGAAAGGCGCGGCGGAGTGGTCGAAGGCGACGGAGCCGGGCTCTGTCCGGAGATTACAAGGGAACGTGTTACCAATGAGAAAAGCTAATCCAGTGAGCCAGCCGAGGGCGACGCAGGGAAACCTTCTGCGCTTCAATTCGATAAAGGTAAATCGCCAGCGTCCCCTTTCACCAACGATTCACGAGAGTCAATTCAAGGCCGCCGGATTTTAAATACAGGGACACAGATTAAACGGATCTCAGGAAGGATTTTCGCAGATTTTCGATAAATGTTCGTCTACCATGTTTGCTTGTATACATGCGTCAGGGGTAGCTGAAGGGTTAAGAGAGTTTGCGTATGGGTTTTCTCCCATCGTTGAAGAGACGCGGCCTGACACGGCTGTTATCGACGTGGAAGGATGCGAACTGCTGTTTGGGTCGGCTTATCAGCTTGCCAATGAAGTGGCAATGCGAGCCAAAAGTGAACTGGAAACGACGGTGAGTGTTGCCATAGCCGCCAATCCCGATGCAGCCATTCACGCAGCCACTCGTTTGAAAGGGATAACTTTCGTCTCACCCGGTGAAGAGCTGACGTGCCTGGGCGAGTTTCCGGTCGAGCACCTCGATCCCTCCCTCGTCAAGGTTGAAGAAAAAGTGGCGCGAGAGATCGTCGAGACACTGAAGCTCTGGGGTATTCGCACCTTTGCCGAACTTGCTGCCCTTCCGGTCGCGGGTGTTTCAGAACGTTTAGGCCAGGACGGAATTAAGCTTCAACAACTCGCCGCCGGTAAAACCGAGCGACAGTTGAAGATCGTTCAGCCGGCGCCTGTCTTCGCAAATTCGATCGAGCTCGAACATGCCGTTTCCGAACTCGAGCCTCTCTCATTTATCTTCGCGCGGCTGTTGCATCAGCTCTGCGCTGCTTTGAATGCGTATGCGCTCGCCACGAACGAGTTGTGTGTGTCGATGCAACTGGAAGATTCAACGACGCACGAACGCAAACTGTCCTTGCCTCACCCGATGCGCGACCACAAAGTTTTTCTGAAGTTGTTACTGCTCAACGTGGAAATGCATCCGCCGCAGGCAGCAGTCCGAGCCGTTTCGATCAACTGCGAACCGGTGAAGCCGCGAGTTATTCAGAACGGATTGTTTGTGCCGCTTGCCCCGGCGCCCGACAAACTCGAACTCACGCTCGCGCGACTTGCAAAACTCGTGGGCGAAGAGAATGTCGGTTCTCCGGCTTTACTCGACACACACAAGCCCGATGCGTTCTCCATTAAACGCTTCACTCTTAAAACCGAGTTGCGCAGTCGCCGTAAGAAACCCAACCGGCAATCGGCAATTGGCAACCGGCAATCCTTGGGCTTTCGCATGTACCGCCCGCCTTTGCGCGCGATAGTCCAGGCCAATCAGGGTTTGCCGGTACAGATCAGTGCGTGGGGCAAACAGCGGAGTGTCTACGGAAGAGTCGTCGACCTCGCTGGTCCATGGAGAACGACAGGTAACTGGTGGCGCGACGATCGCTGGGCGCGCGATGAATGGGACGTGACGATCGAGCGGCTGGGCCAGGAGGCTGTCTATCGCATTTATCGTGAATTGAAAAGTCAGAACTGGTTCGTTGAAGGGAATTACGACTAATCCGCGGATGTCATATATCGAGTTACATGCGCGATCGGCTTTTAGTTTTCTCGAAGGCGCTTCTGTGCCTGAGGAGCTGATTGCCGCCGCCGTCGAGTTGCAGATGCCGGCAATGGCCCTGCTCGATCGCGATGGAGTTTACGGCGCGCCGCGCTTCCATCTCTCGGCGGAGAAGAACGGAATCAAGGCCCACATCGGCGCCGAGATCAGCGTGCAAAGACCAGCGGCTAAAACCATCTGCTCCGTTCCGGTTTTGGTTAAAACCCGGCAGGGCTACCAGAATCTGTGCCGGCTGATCACCCTCATGAAACTGCGTGTGCCGAAACACGCAAAAGCGGGTGAGTGTGTGGTCACTCCTGAAGAGCTTACCGCGCACGCCAAAGGGTTGGTCTGTTTGACCGGGGGCTTCGATGGTCCAATTGCATGTGCGACCAGGAGTGGCGGCGTCGAGAGCGTCGCGGAAGCGCAGCGAAGTGTCGAGTGGTTGATCGAACTGTTTGGGAAAAAGAATGTGTATGCCGAATTGCAGCGCCATTTCGATCGTGAGGAAGAAGCGCGCAATCATCTGGTGATCGAGATTGCCAGGCGCAATCGTTTGCCGTTGCTCGCTACCAACGGCGTGTGTCATGCGACACCCGCGCGCCGCGAAGTTTCCGATGTCTTCACCTGCATACGCAATCACGTGCGATTGGAAACTGCCGGGCGCCTGCTCGCGCAAAACTCGGAACGTTACGTGAAGTCAGGCGTGATGATGCAGAAGCTCTTCGCAGATCTGCCGGAAGCAATCGCGAATACGACGGAGCTCTCATCGCGGCTCGAGTTTACGCTCAAAGATCTCGGTTACGAGTTTCCCAGGTATCCAGTGCCGCGCGGCGAGACCATGGCGTCGTTTTTGCGCAAGCGCACTGAAGAAGGCGGGCGCTTGCGCTACACCGGCGTGAATGGCGCGCCCACTTATGAGAAAGCCCGGCCGCAGCTCGAGCGCGAGTTGAACTTGATCGAGAAGCTCAAGCTCGAAGGTTATTTTCTGATCGTCTGGGACATCGTCCAGTTTTGTCGCAAGGAAGGCATCCTGGTCCAGGGACGCGGGTCGGCGGCAAACAGTGCTGTTTGTTACTCGCTCGGAATCACCGCCGTGGATCCGATCGGCATGCAGTTGTTGTTTGAACGTTTTCTTTCCGAGGAACGTGGCGAATGGCCCGACATCGATCTCGATCTACCGAGCGGAGAAAAACGAGAGAAGGCAATTCAATACGTTTACGAGCGCTACGGAAAACTGGGCGCGGCGATGACTGCAAACGTCATCACGTATCGAGGGCGTTCGGCGGCGCGCGAAGTGGGCAAGGCCCTCGATTTTGACGAAGAGACGCTCGCGCGTCTTTCACGACTGGTCCATTCGTGGGAATGGAAAGATCCAAACGATTCCACGGAGCGGCAGTTTCAGAGCGCAGGTTTAGATCTACAACAGCCGCGCATCAAAAAGTTCTTTCAGCTTTACCAGATGGTGCAGGACCTGCCGCGCCACCTGGGCCAGCATTCCGGCGGCATGGTGATCTGCGAAGGTCAGCTCAATGAGGTTGTGCCGCTCGAGCCGGCGGCGATGCCGGGACGCGTGGTGGTCCAATGGGACAAGGAAGACTGTGCCGACCTCGGCTTGATCAAAGTGGACCTGCTGGGCCTGGGCATGATGGCCGTGCTTGAAGACTCGATTGAG
>DASUPZ010000423.1:0-2670 GCA_036280855.1 Pyrinomonadaceae bacterium
TCCATCGGGCTTGATGGTCCGAGCGGCGATGTCTTTGATTTTGACTTCGGTGCCGTAGAGATTGCCAAACGGAAGGTCGATTTTGCTCTGCGACTCGCGGCCACGCTCGGTGAAGACCTTGACGCGTAGGTAATGGGTGAAGATCAGGTCGCCGTCCGGGTTGTCGTCGATTCTGACTTCCCAAAACAGGCCCTCGGCGTCAGCTTCTTTCTCGACGGTCGAGCTTTTCAGCGACAGGTGGGCCGGGTCGATGGGCTTCCAGTCGTCGCCGGCGGCGGCGATAGAGGCCGGAAAAGCGGCAAAAAGGCACAGAAATAGGCCGAGTAGGGGAAGATGGGAGGTACGGGAGTTCATTACAACTTACCTTTCGTTGTCGTTAATTAGACCAGCTGGTTCTCAACCGTAGTGGGCGGAAATTACCGAAGTGAATATGCCTGGTGGCGTCCAGAGCGTGCGGAATTGTACCTGAAAGTTTGTTAAATGTTCAACTAACTTGTGGTCTAAACTTGGCGTTGGCAAAGTGGGTTACGTATAATTCTGCCCAGCTTTCATTTTTAATAATCGAATCCACAAACGGCAGCAGCGGAAGGGAAATTCAATGGTTACGAAACTACAGCGCTCAGACTCAATTGACCGGATTGCCGAGCTTCTCGGGCCGGACGCGTCCAAACTCCTGGACCACACCTCACAAACGATCGCAAAGGACCAACTCCACTTGCCTGGTCCCGACTTTGTCGACCGCGTTTGGGGGATTTCGGATCGGCCCGCGGCGGTCCTTCGTTCGCTGCAGACGCTATTCAACGGCGGCAGGCTCGCGGGCACCGGCTATCTCTCGATCCTTCCGGTAGACCAGGGTATCGAACACTCGGCGGGAGCTTCATTCGCGCCCAACCCGCAGTACTTCGATCCCGAGAACATCATCAAGCTCGCGATTGACGGCGGGTGCAATGCAGTGGCTTCGACGTTCGGAGTTCTCGGCACGATCGGTCGCAAATACGCGCATAAGATTCCATTCATTGTGAAGATCAATCACAACGAGTTGCTGACTTTGCCGAACAAGTTTGACCAGGTGATGTTTGGGACGGTCAGAGAGGCCCACAACATGGGCGCGGTGGCGATCGGAGCGACGATCTATTTTGGCTCTGATGAATCGACGCGGCAGATCACGGAGATCGGACAGGCTTTTGCCGAAGCGCACGAGCTGGGAATGGCCTGCATTCTCTGGTGCTATCTCCGCAATCCAAAGTTCAAAACCTCTCAAGGCGACATGCACGCTTCGGCGGATCTGACGGGCCAGGCAAATCACCTTGGCGTGACGATCCAGGCGGACATCATCAAGCAGAAACTGCCGGAGCGAAGCGGCGGCTACAAAGCGGTCGAAGAGGCGCTCGGCAGTTCCTATGGAAAAACGCATAAGCTCGTTTACGAGAAGTTGATGAGCGACAATCCGATCGATCTGGTTCGATACCAGGTGGCCAACTGCTACATGGGCCGTTGCGGTTTGATCAACTCCGGTGGCGAGTCGAAGGGCTCGAGCGATCTTGCGGAAGCGGTGCGCACAGCGGTGATCAACAAACGCGGCGGCGGCATGGGTCTGATCTCGGGCCGCAAGGCGTTTCAGCGTCCGATGAGCGAAGGCGTCGAATTGCTGAATGCGATTCAGGACGTTTACCTCAGCGAAGAGATCACGGTGGCCTAAGCCGCGAATTTGCTTTAAAGAGATAGGTCCTATAAGTCGTATAGGACCTATTTTTTTGCTTCGGGAATCCAATCTTGCTTCGACGCCCGTATGTTTTAGCGCTTGCAACCTGAACGAGCACAAGTCGACGACGTGGAGCTGATGAAGGCTATCGCCGCCCGGGATGAGGCGGCGCTCGCGCAGCTCTACGATCGTTATCGCGTCATCGTGTTTGGGCTGTTGATGCGTATCTTGAACAACCGCGAGGAAGCCGAAGATGTTCTACAGGAAGTGTTCCTACAGGTTTGGCGAAAGGCAGACGATTTCGACGAGAATCGCGGCCGGCCGTTTACGTGGCTGGTTACGCTCGGACGCAGCCGCGGTATCGATCGACTGCGAACACTCGCATCGCGCGAACGCGTTGCGGAAGCAGGTGCGAGAGAAGTGGTTGAGCAGGTCTCCGACGCAGCCACGGATGCATTCAAGTCAGAGCAGCGCGGCCTGGTGAACAGCGCCCTCGCCCAACTGCCGGACGAACAAAAGCGGCCTTTGATGCTCGCCTACTTCGACGGCCTCACACAGTCAGAAATAGCAGCGCGTTTGGGAGCGCCGCTCGGAACAGTGAAGACTCGCATGCGAACGGGCTTGATGCGTTTGCGCGAGCTGTTGGCCGGGAAAGATGAGAGTTTTGGGTTTTAAGTGAAGAGAATGGTCCACGCAGACTTCAAAGACATGATTCCGGCGCGTGCCCTATCGGCGCTCGACGCAGAAGAAGCGCGTGCACTGGACGGTCATCTCGATGAGTGTGCCGAGTGCCGGGGGGAATTGCGCGACTGGGAGGAGACGGCTGCGGCGATGGCGATCAGCACAAACCCGGTAGAACCCTCACCAAAAGTTCGCGAGCAACTGCTGAACGAGATTCGAAAAGATCTCGAAGTTCCGGAAGTTATTCCATTCAGATCGGCGACTCGCAACGTGTGGACGTCGTTTGG
>DASUPZ010000424.1:0-18052 GCA_036280855.1 Pyrinomonadaceae bacterium
GTTGTTCCTGCTTGTTCATTTCTTATAGGAAATGAACTACCCCTTGTCAATGATTTCGTCTCTCAAACCGTGTCTTAATTCTAAAGAAATCGTAACGCTGGTCCGAGGCGTAAATCAAGCCAGACCATACTCTACCTTCAAACGGAAATCAAGCCTTTTTCACTACTTAGCGGCTTTGTGATTATGTTTTTTCGGTCACGCATAGAAGCCTCTAATGCGCGTGTCGTAGGCCACACGGTCTATCGCCAACATGTACGCCGCGGTCCTCGTATCCACCGAATGACGGTCCGCGTAACGACACAGATCGTTGAAGCTCGCGACCATCTTATCCTGCAGCCTCTCGTTCACAACGTCCTCGCGCCAGAAGTAGCCCATGCGGTCCTGTACCCACTCGAAGTACGACACTGTCACTCCACCGGCATTCGCCAGGATGTCAGGAACAACAAAGATTCCCTTTTCATGAAGTATCTGATCTGCCGCTGCCGTCGTCGGTCCATTCGCGCCTTCAGCGAGGACCTTGCACTGGAGTTTGTCTGCGTTCTGGGACGTGATCTGGTTCTCAGTCGCTGCCGGGACCAGCACGTCACACTCCAACTCCAGTAGTTCCTGGTTATTTACAAACTCCACCCCTTCATACCCCTCGAATGACCGCGTGGTCCTGAGATACTCCAACGCTTCGGGGATGTTGAGGCCGCTTGGTTTGTAAATCCCTCCATGTATGTCCGATATTGCTACAACCTTGTAACCAGCTTCGTGCATTAGCTGGGCGCCGATTCCGCCAACGTTTCCCGAGCCTTGAACTACAACACGAGTCCCTCCGGGCGTCATCTTGAATCGCTTGATTGCTTCGTTGACAACAAAAAGTATGCCGCGGCCTGTCGCTTCACGACGTCCTGACGAACCGCCGAGATCGATCGGCTTTCCGGTTACGACTGCCGTTACCGTGTGACGTGCGTGCATCGAGTAGGTATCCATGATCCACGCCATGGTCTGCTCGTTGGTGTTCATGTCGGGCGCGGGCACGTCTTTCTCTGGGCCAATAAAGTCGAGCAACTCGGCGGCATAGCGCCGGGTCATGCGTTCGAGCTCGCCCATCGACATCTGTTGCGGGTCGCAGATAATTCCGCCCTTTGCGCCGCCGAACGGAACGTTAACTACCGCACATTTCCAGGTCATCCACGCCGCGAGCGCACGAACTTCGTCCAGCGTCACATCGGGCGCGTAACGAATTCCACCCTTCGCTGGACCCCGCGCAAAGTTGTGCTGCACACGATAGCCTTCGAAGACCTGAATACGGCCTGAATCCATTTTGGTGGGTATGTAGACCTTCAGTTCGCGGTTGGGCACTCGCAACACCGCATAAAGGTCCGGATCGAGATCCAGCAACTGCGCCGCGCGATCGAATCGCGACATCATCGACTCGAACGGGTTCTCTTCTTTGATCTCTCGAATATCGTCAACGTACGTCGTGCTATACATGCTGACCATCGGGAACCTCGCTTCCATCTTATGAATCTGGTAAACCCTGCAAACCTGTCAAATTATGTAGTGTGGGTAACACCTCGTTCATCGATCCACTACGAAACCCCTGCAGGTCGAGCGTGACGTACTTGAAACCCAGCTCACGAAATCGTCTCGCCAGCTCGTCAATCAACTCTCTTCGCAACACACGGTCCATCTCCGCCGGCGAGATCTCGAGTCGAACCAGTTGATCGTGATGCCTGACTCTGAATTCGCGAAACCCGAGTTCTCTTAAAATCTCTTCACCGCGATCGATTTTACTCAGCCTTTCGATCGTCACTGTCGTGCCGTAGGCAATGCGTGACGAAAGACACGGGCTCGCGGGTTTGTCCCAGGTCGGCAAACCTGCCTTACGACTCAGCTCGCGAACTTCACTCTTATTCAATCCGGCTTCGATCAACGGGCTGCGTACGGCGTGTTGAGTGGCGGCCTGACGACCGGGACGGTAATCGTGAATATCATCGACCGTCGAACCGTCGACAATGTTTTGAATGCCACGACTGCGCGCGACTGCTTCCAGCTTTGTGTACAGCTCATCTTTGCAGAAAAAGCAGCGATCGGCGTTATTTGCTCGATAACCGGGGCTGTCCAGCTCTTCCGTCTGGATAATTTCGTGTCGAAAACCAAATTGCTCGACCACGCGATCGATCTCTTCACGCTGGTAAGCAGGCAGGCTGGCGGACTGGCCGGTGACGCAAACTGCGCGTGGTCCAAGTTCTTCATTCGCGACGTAAGCGACGTAGCTGCTGTCCACACCGCCGGAATAAGCAACGATCACTGATTCGAGGTCACGAAAGAGTTGTCGCAGTCGTTCTTCTTTTGATTGCATTGGATGGACGCATGGTAGCTCATGCATCAATAGCAGTGCAACCAGCATCTCAGCCCGCAGATTACACGAAATACACAGGGAGTGTGCTAACATTTGAGCCTCCCCGGATCATTCTTCAATGTATGAACTGAGCACCTCATTTCTGAAGAGACTGCTGCTGATCGCGACCTGTGTGGGGCTGTGTTTTGCTGCTACTCCGGCACAGACTGTCGAGGCATTCGGCGACGACGCAACCGATCCGGTGCGTTTGTTTGAACGCGGACAGAGCGCGCACGCGCGTGGTGAGCTGGAAAAAGCAATCGGCTTCTACGAACAGGCGTTGAAGGTGCGGCCGGAGTTTCCGGAAGCGGAATTCCAGCGTGGCAGCGCGCTCGCTTCCCTGGGTCGGCTGCCTGAAGCGGAAGCAGCGTTTCGTCTCGCGATCTCTTACAAGAAAAACTGGTCGCTTCCCGTTTCGGCACTCGGCGCGTTGTTGATGCGACAGTCGCGTGACAAAGACGCCGAGCAACAATTTCGCCAGGCCCTGACCATCGACAACAAAGACGCCATCGCTTTGCGCATGCTGTCCGAGCTGCGCCTCCGCGCAGGCGATGCAAAAGAAGCGCTCGACTTTGCGAAACGTGCGACTGCATTACCGGAAGCTCCGGTTTCCGCGTTTATAGGTTTGGCGAGCGCTCACCGTGCAAACGGAGACAAAGCAGCAGCCAGAACAGCTCTCGATCAAGTGCTCGCCGACGAACCTGATAACGTTGGGGTGTTAATGGAACGTGCCGATCTCCTGCTCGACGAGAAGAACTTCGAATTTGCGATTGTCGATTTGCAAAAGGCCGCCAAGGCAAAGCCGGCGGATAAAGCGGTAGCGTCGCGTCTCGCATACGCCCTTCAACAGGCAGGCAAAGCGGAAGAGGCACTTGCGGTCGCAAAAACAGCGGGGCTTGAAGTTCAGCAAACAACTGCTAACGGCGATGGCGTCGTGGGAACACCGGAAGAGATTGAAGCAGCAAACAGTTCTGATCCCGCAGTCGAACGCAAAGCGCTCGAGAAGTTGCTCGAAAAGAACCCGCGCAGTGCGATGCTGCTCGGACGTCTCGGAGCATCGTACCGTACAGACGATCCCGCACGTTCACTCGCATTTTATCGCAAGGCGTCAGAGATCAAACCCGACGCGCCGGAGTATGCGCTTGGTTACGGCGCCGCCCTCGTGCAGGCGCGTCGTTATGCAGACGCAGCGCACATCCTCCTGCAAGTCGTCCGGTTAACGCCCGACGATTACGTCGCCCGGGCGAACCTGGCGACCGCGTTATATGAATCGAAACGTTACCAGGAGGCGATTCCGCAGTATCACTGGATTTTGACTGCAAAACCGGAGATCGCGATCGCTCATTATTTCATTGCCACGTCGCATGATTATCTTGGAGAATACCCGGAAGCACTCGCATCGTATGAAAAATTTCTCGCGGCTGCCGACACCCGAAGCAACCAGTTAGAGATCGACAAAGTCAAACTGCGACTGCCAACACTCAAAAGACAAATTCAGTTAGGAGAGGGCGCGAAGAAAAAGCCTTGAAGCGTTTAGCATGACTCGTGAAGTACAGCGCGGGACAGTTTTCTCAGCACATCTGTTGCTCCTGTTGTTTGTGTGTGTTCCCGCTGTTTACGCGCAGGACGACCAGTCCTCAGCACAACCGCAACCGACCCCGCTGACCGCACCTCCTCCATTCAAAACGATTCTCAAAGAAGAACGTGCGCAGATCGAAATGCACACGAAAGACGCCGGCAAGCGGCTGAAGACGACGATCGAGCTTGCTGTCAGTCACCTGACTCTCGCCGAGCAGCACACGAACCAGTCGGATTACGACGCAGCGGCGGCGGAAGTGGGCATGTATCACGCCCTCATCGAGAACACTTTGGAGTTTTTGAGCAGCTTCAAGCGCGACAGTAACAAAACCAGGGATCTATACAAGCGTCTCGAACTCGCACTGCGCGCGCATGGTCCACGTTTGACTGCCATGCGCCGCACCACGCCGCTCGAGTTCGCAGTCTGGATCAAGAAAGTGGAAGACTTTGCGCGCGAAGGGCGAACTGAAGCACTCAACTCCTTCTACGGCCACACAGTCGTGCGCGAACCACAGAAGAGCGGCGACAAAACCAACGAGAAACCAAAAGAAACTCCAACCCCAAAGAGTGACCAGCCATGATCAAGCGCAGCCTTTTTATTTTCCTCCTGTTAGTTGCATCCGTCTCCCTTTTACAAGCCGCGACTCTCCAGAAGCGAGATCATCTCACCGATAAGGAAGTCGATCTGGTCAAGGAAGCGCAGGTGCTCGACAAACGCATCGACGTGTTTATCAAAGCCGCCGAGCGCCGGCTGATCGTGATCAATAACTCTGCCGCTGCGAACGCGAAGCAGTTGAAGAAAGACTCCGAACGCTGGGGAGAACTACCAACCGGAACGCGCGCGGAACTCGTGTCGGACATTGCGCGTATTCTCGACGAGGCAATCACAAACATCGACGACGTCAGTACGCGCGACGAACGAAATCCCCTCATTCCGAAGGCGTTGCGAAAGCTGGCCCAGGCGGTGAATACAATGATGGCGCAGTTGAAGCCGCTGGCCACGGAAGCAAAGGGTGACGCTGAAGTCGCAAGCTTTGAACTGTTGAATGAAGGTGCGGAGTCGATCATCGCAGCCACAAACAAACTGCCGCCGGAAGTTGAAAAGAAGGCGAAGAAGAACGAGAAGAAATAGATGGATAGCAGATACTACCAGGGTGTTGAAGTTGACGTTCCGGTGCTGAGTGCGGACCTGCGAACACTTTTTGACAGCGACTACGAGGTGCAGGCGTTTCAGGTCTCGACGACGAGCATCATTCAGGCGCGGAAGTCGAACACGTTGCGAGATCTTACCGGGCTGTCATCGGCGCTCACGATCAAGATCACACCTGAAGGCGGCGGCACGCGCGTTGAGATCGGCATGCAAAAGTGGTTTGACAAGGCTGCGATTGCCGCCATCGGCGCGATCGTGTTTGCGCCGCTTCTCGCGTTGGCTGTGGTTGGGGCTTACTGGCAGTACAAGATCACGGAAGACGCGTGGAAGATCATCGAAGATCACGTTGCGCGTAAAGCGGGCGGGTATGTGCCTCCCCTGCCGGGTCGTTGCGGTACGTGCGGCGCCGCGAACATCGCCGGTTCAGATTTTTGTTCATCGTGCGGCGCGAATTTAAAAGTCGGTCGCAACTGTCCTCACTGCGACGCGCCCCAACGCGAGGCCACCGCACGCTTCTGCAATCGCTGCGGCAAACCTCTCCACGGCTAATCGATTTCGCTCCGTAGGAGCGACATGTTTATAGCTGCGAATGCTTCCCCATTTTCTTCGCTCCGTAGGAGCGACATGTATCAGAAACATGCCGCTCCTACGGAGCGGAATTTTTTATTCCAAGAACTATAAACATGTCGTCCCTCCGGGACGAAACCGTTAATCGTGGTCCCTCCGGGACGAAACAGTTAATCGTGGCGCAGGGCGCGGACGGGGTCGATGCGAGCGGCGCGTGAGGCTGGATAAAGTGCCGCGGTGATCGATACTAGGAGCGCGAACAAAATTGCGCCGAGCGTTAAATAGATCGGCAACGAAAAGAAATCGATGAACGCCGCGCCCTGCGGTTTCAGAATAAACCGGTAGGCGAGACGATTCGCGAGCCCATCGATTCCCCACGCCACCAGCACGCCCACAACGCCGCCAACCAAGCCAATCACCGCTGCCTCAACGAAAAAGATCAACTTGATCTCTCGATCCTCCGCTCCAATTGCTTTCATGATCCCGATCTCGCGAGTACGTTCGAGGATCGACATGATCATCGTGTTTGCAATTCCAAACGATGCCACGAGTAACGAAATTCCGCCCAGCAATCCCAGCACCGAATCGATGATCAGAAACACAGTCCGGATCTGATCGATCTCGTCGACAATCGAAAAACTTCCGAATCCCAGCTCGGTAATCTTTGCCCGCACCTGCGTCAGTTCCACCGGATCGCTGACGCGCACGACGGCGAAGTCGTAGCCTTCAGTTTGTTCGGCGCCGAGGTTTCCGCCCTGGCGCGCGAGTGCGAGTGCAACGCGGCTCAAGGGCCCGCGATGCTTGAGCTGCCATGCCCGCGCCTTTTGCAAAGGAACGTAGACGTCGGCATTTGTCAGCATTCCGCGCAAACCGCCTGGACCAATACCTCCGCGTACCTCGGCGCTGATCACGCCGGAGATGCGAAACGTCTGGACCTCGAGTCCGGAAGATTCGTCCAGTCCCGGATCGTCGAGGGGTATGCCGAAGAAGTTTGGCGTCTCTTCTTCTTCTTCGTTGCTCTGTTTGCCCTCCTCCGGCGCGGCGAGCAACTCCAATGTCTGTCCAACTGCATCGGCAGGTTTTGCGTATCCGAAGTTGCGAATAAAACGCTCCGAAACTACTGCTTCCCCTACATCCGCCGAAGAAATCATTTGTCCGGCTGCGAATGTTTGAAAACGCGTCGAGGAGTTGGGGATGTTTGCACCGCCGACTGTCTGAGTTAACAGTTTGCCGTTTGCTCGCACGAACGTGCCGAAGCTCACATCGGGTTCGACGTAAGCGACCCCCTGAATAGCGGCCATCTCTTTAATGCCGTTGTCGTCGAGAATGCGTGTGGCACTTCGCGTACGCTGGCGCCGCTGGCCTTCGTCTGTGTTGCGGGCGGGGCGCTCGAGTCCGGCAAGACTGTTGAGCCCGCGCCCGAACACCTGAATCTCATTGAAGAGGTCGAGCGCTTTGAGACGCGCGAAGATGTTGCCTTGCAGGCCAAGACCGAAGGAGATCATCGTAACGATCACGGCGACGCCGACGATGACGCCCATCGTCGTCAGAAATGCGCGGAGCTTTGCCTGCCGCAGGTTGCGTAACGCGAGATGAAGGATGTCGAAAAAACTCATAGGTCTTATAGGTCCTATAGGACCTATTCTTAATAAAGTAGCTTAACCGCGTCGACGGTCCAATCTGCCAGGCTCGCCGTGACGATCTCAGCGCCCGCGGCACGCAGCGCTTCCGCTGAAACAGTGTTCGTCACGCCGAGCGTGCGCATTCCCGCTGCGCGTGCAGACTGAATCCCCGGCGGAGAATCTTCAATTGCCAAACACTCAGACGCCAGCAACGGCAGTTGGCGTTCGCGCTGTCGCAGTTCATTCAGTTTCGTTAACCCCGCGTTGTAACATTCAGGCGCAGGCTTACACATCGACGAATCTTCAGCAGTGACGACTACAGAAAAAAACGGCGTCAGGTTTGCTCGCTCAAACACGAAACCAACTTCAGCCTTGTTTGCCATACTCACAAGACCGAGTTGGAAATGACGCGACGTCGCTTTAAGGAACTTCAGCACGCCGGGAAACAACGGCAACTGGTCTTCGATCATCCGGCGATGCATATCCGTTTTCGCGTCGATTACGGTGTCCAGCACCGGATCAGTCAAAGGTCTCTTCGCTCGCTCAAACATCGATTTGACGAAAGTCCTGTCGTCCATACCCAACGAGTCGAAGTACCACTCTTCCTTTAAATCGACCTGGTGTCCACTCAACACTTCCTGATAGGCCTTCATTTGAATCGTTTCGTCGTCGATGATGACGCCGTTGAAGTCGAACAAGATGGCTTTGATCATTTGGTTTTCAGGTCCTCAACCATTTTCGGGAGCCGCTCACTCTCGAGCACATCCAGACGACGCAACACTTCCGCGAGAGAGAGTTCGTTTTTCAAGTTCACCTGGTAATCGAGATCCGCGCGCAGTCGGTCTTTTTCACCCTGCCGGTTCTGCGACATCATGATGATCGGCGCCTGCATGCCGGCGATCACGGCGAGCCCAAGGTTCAACATCTGATACGGCGCCGGATCGAAACCGCGAACGAGAATGACCGAGTTGAGAATGATCCAAAAGATGATCACCGCCATTGAAATGAGGATGAACTTCCAGCTTCCTCCAAACTCGGCAATCATGTCGGCAGCGCGGTCCGCAACTGTGAGACGAGCCTTTGCCTCCTCGTTCACGTTGCGCGAAACACGCGAGCGAAGAAGGTCGTCAGTGCGACGCAGGCGCTCGGTAAGCGCACTCAGCATTTCGAGCGCGACGTCAGGATTGTTGCGTACGAACGAGAGAAATGCGTCACGCGAAAGGATCGCCAGCCGAGCGTCTTCGATTACGTGCGCATCAGCGGATCTCTGGCGCCCGTCGATGATCGCCATCTCACCAAAGAAGTCGCCCTGGGCCAGCTCGGCAAGTGTGACTTCCTGCTGATCGTCGTCATGAATACTGATACGCACGCGCCCGCTCTCGATGAGATACATGGCGTCGCCTTTGTCGCCCTGGCGGAAGAGACGTGTGTTTCGCGGCACGATCTTGTCGGAGATGAGGTTTAGCACATCGTGTGCGGCCTCATCGTCGAGGGAAGCGAAGAGCGGCACCGAGCGAAGCGCCTCAACCGTCATTTGACTCTCGGGCTTTGACATGAACTCCTCCAATGGGTCGTATAAGTCCTATAGGACCTATACAACTCTTCCATCTTTCATAAACACAATCCGATCCGCAAAGCTATTCGCCAGTTCCTGATCGTGCGTGACCATCAATATCGTGAGCGAATCCTGACTGACCATTTCCCGAAGCAATCCGAGCAGCTCGTGCGCGCGAATCGAATCCAGGTTCCCGGTCGGCTCATCGGCCAGCAACACCTTCGGATTGTTCGCAAGCGCGCGAGCGATCGCGACACGCTGTTGTTCACCGCCCGAAAGCTCCGACGGCCTGTGCGACAGTCGATCTCCAAGCCCAACACGCGCAAGCAACTCACTCGAGCGCTTCCGTCGCTGCTGCCCGCGCAAACCTCCGAACGCAAGTGCAAGCGCAACGTTTTCGCGCGCGGTCATCGTCGGAATCAGATTGAAATTCTGAAAGATCATGCCCACGGAGAAACGACGGTAGCGCGCCATCTCTTTCTTCGTAAATGGGCCCAGCGGTCTCGACGCAAAGAACACTTCGCCTTTCGACGGATGATCGAGACCGCCAAGCATGTTCAGGAGGGTCGATTTCCCCGATCCCGACGTTCCCTGGATCGCGACAAACTCGCCCTCGCCAATCTCGAGCGAGACGTTGTCGAGAGCGGTAACACTGTTTGAACCCATCTGGTAGATTTTCGAAACTTCCTGAGCAGCTAAAATGGCGGGCATTATTTGTAATCTGTGTTTTCTGCCTGTTTGTGGCTCACTCTCCACAACTCAAACCGTTCGTCGTCAAACCCCTTCAGAGACATGTCAAACTCAACCACCGGCAACTTTTCCGACTCGATCAACTCACGAACCTTCGGATCCTCATAAACTGACCTTGAGATTATCACGTCAGCACCCGACGACAGACCTTCCAGCCGCGCGGCCATGTTTACGGTCGAACCAAAATAGTCGAGCCGGTCGTTGAGCGTCACTGCGATACATGGACCAGTGTTGAGTCCCGCTTTCAACCTTAGCGGCATGCTGCCGTCGGGCGGCTCTGCCAGCACTCGCTGCACTTCAAGCATCGCCTGCAGACCGTCAGCCGCACTCCGAAAAACAGCCATCACTGCATCGCCGATTGTTTTTACAAGCGCGCCGTCGTGCTCCGCAATCGATTTCTTCACCACGTCGAAGTGGTTCATCACGCGGCCGAACGCAGTTGCATCGCCAATCTCTCGATACAATTGTGTCGAGTGTTTCAGATCCGTGAAAAGCACGGTCAACGTTCCTACCGAGATCTGCTCACCCGGACGCAGTGCTTCAGTCGCAAACAGATCGCGGAACATCTGCAACGCTGTAACTTCAGCCGCGGTCGTTGCCTGATCGCTCCATTCAAGACGTTCGAGGATGACGAGTTGTTCGGCGTCTGTTTCATTACTCAACGCGAGCGAGAATTTTTCACTCACATTCAACGTCTCTTCACTCCACCCGTTTCTCGAAAGCACAACGCGACCGGAACTCTCGCCTTCGGGAGATACCGTTAGCGACTGCGACCCGGGCAGCTCGAGTGCGCGAATGCGGTAGTTGCCGTTCTCGAGCGGCAGGTTGACTTCTCGCTTGTCTCCGGCGGGCAGCAGTTGCTGTGCGACAACGTGCGGTGTCCAGTGTGGACTACCGATGCAATACGACGACACTTCAACACGTCGCACCGCGGGATTCGGCCGAAACGTCAACTCCACGTAACGATCAAAGTTAACAGTGAAATTGATCTGGCATCCACTACAGTGCACGTCGCTCTGGATCTCTTTCAACGAGAGACCGCTATGTTGTGGGCCCCGGCACATCGGACAAAGCAGGTCCCATTGAAAGTCGAGCAAGCCGGCTCTCGTCGCGCGCAGGCAGACTTCGAGAACGAGTCGGCGGGGCTCATTCCAATCGTCGGCAAGCTTGTACGCGCGAATACGTGCGACAGCGAAATCGTCGCTGTGCTCGATAAAATCGACGAGCCGATCCGCGATCGAAAGTTTGGATTCGGGCGCCTCAGCTGTTTCGATATCCGCGATCAACTTCTGCCGGAGGGCTGCGAGTCGTTGCAGATCGAAAGTCGATTGGGAAGCAACACCGGCGCTGTGCTCAATGATTTTTTCCGCCGCCGTGAGTTCATCATATTTCCGAATCGCGGCCCTCAGCTTCGGTCCCATAATCAAACCGAGTTGCACGGGAATCGCGACTGTCCCGATCAGATTTCGCGGTGTGGCCCACAGTTCGTAAGTCAAATGCGTGCCGCCTTCCGGCTTAGGCGTCAGCTCGGCGAGCACTTTCAAACGCGCCATCGGACCTTTCGTGTAAAGACGCTCTACCCCGAAGCGCGAAGGTCGAACCCACTCGAAAGGCTGTTCTTCCCACTCCACCGGCAACCCGTAGATCGAGAGACGCAGCTTGCGCCGTGCATTGCGCAGACGTTTCTCGCTCTTGTCTATTTCAATCTGCGGAACACCCGTGTCACGGTTGAAGCGGTTGGTATCGGCAACGAACGGCCAGAGACTCTCGGGACTGGATTTCAGATCGAATTCCCAGCGATGGTGATGTTCGCGAAAAGACATCGAATTACGCCGAAGGCGTATTTAGGTGCAACTGTGGTTCACACTTCCTTGTATTCGGAGTCGACATCCTCATGCGACGCAGCGACTCGATAGTTCTTCGACTGCAACTGCTTCGTGATCAGCAGATCATCTTTGGTCTTGAGGAGATCTGCACGACTGTAAACAGACAGCTCAAAGTTGTAGCCGTGAGTGATGGCGTCCTTCGGGCAGGCTTCGACGCAGTAACCACAGAAGATGCAACGCCCGTAGTCGATGTTGTAAACCGCCGCGTAACGTTCGTCGACGCCGGTGCGCTGATCGGGAGGTCGCGGATCGTCCGCGGCAACGATGTAAATGCACTCTGAAGGACACGCAGCCGCGCAGAGATAACACGCAACGCATTTCTCTCGCCCGAGCTCGTCAACGTGCAACAGGTGCTGCCCTCGATACCTTGGCTGCAGCGTCACCGGATCGTCGGGATACTCTACGGTCCATTTGCGTTTCGGAATATAAGATAAGGTGACACCCATTCCCTGGATGATCGCCTTCGTCGACTCAATTACTTCGCTAATGATTGACATATTATTTGCTAGTTTAGAGTTCAAGCTTGAAGAGCAACCTGAAGGTTGAACTCTGAACGAATTCTCACAACGATTCCACTGGCGTTACTTCCGATCCGGTGGCCTGCCACCGGCCGTCACGCCAGACAAATTTATCTTTGAAAATATAAACCTGCTCGCGGTCACGCAATTCGTACTTGATTCTCCCCGTCAGTGTTGCGCGGTCGCCGATCAATGACAGATTCAGGTCGCTAAACTCCCATCTCTCGACCTCATTGGTGCGTTGAATCGTTCGCAGGTAATCCGCTTTAGATTCAAGTCCTCTTCCGTCACTCGCCTGCCCGACGTAATCATCGGCGAGGATTCGCTCAAGCTTCTCCTTGTCCCCGCTGATGTTTGCGACCGTCCATTCCTGCTCGAGATTCGTCAGTTGCGACAGCACCTGCTGGTGATCGGTCGGCGGCGGCGTCTCGACGTCTGCGGCTACATTTGCGTTGACATTCGAGTTTGCCGGTTCAGTCGCGTTTGTATTCTCGGAGCGGTTAGTGTTCGCTGCTACCGGCCGCTCGTTCTGTCGCGGACGTAATAACCGCGGCGCGAAGATCGCTGCCGCTATCGTGATCGCAACGATTCCGAGAATGAACGCTCCGACAAGTCCCACCACCCACGGCCACATTCGCCGTCGCCGCGGCGCGGCACCTCCCGGCGGCACGTAGGAGGGCGGCTGATAAGCCGGTTCATTACTACGTGGGGAAACAACAGTAGATTCTTCAGGAGTATCAACCGTTGTAAGCGGTGTGCCGTCGTCGATACAAAAACTCAGGTTCGGATCCGTGTAGGTCCGGTTACAGGTGGAACAGCGTTTCATTACACCTGAATTCTAAACCACCGCCCGCGAAATCACCCAAGGGCTATGGACAAAGCAATCCAGAGCATAAGCACGACGTAAAAGGCAATTGTGAGCCCGCCGATGATCACTCCGGCGACGGCGAAGGGCTTTCCACCGACTTTGTCGGGCGACTTTTTGATTTGCGACAGCGCCATCAAGCCGAGCACGACCGCCACAATTCCGGGGACGGGGCCGAAACAACCTCCCAAAACCAGGCCGCAGATCGCGACGATCATCGAACCGAGCGCCAGGCCCTGGCTAGGCTGCGTGTTTTTTATTTGATACGGAGGTTGTGGCGGTTGCCAAGCGCCCGGCTGCATGGGCGGCCGTTCGTCGGGCGCGATCCATCCGCCGGCAACAGGTGGTTCGCGTGGAAACCACTGCGTTTCCTGTTCCGACGGATCTTTTACTTTGGTCTCGCGGATTTTTGGATCCCAGTTGGGATCGGCGGGCGGCGTCAACTGCTGGATCAGCGGCGTACCGTCGTCAGGACAAAAGCTCAGCCAGGGTTCGTTGAACTGTTTGTTGCACTGGGGACAATACTTCATTCTCGATCAAACCAGTTCGAGGCGGCTGAAGAAATACGATATCTCAATCGCTGCATTCTCATCTGAATCAGAGCCGTGCACGGCGTTCTCGCCGACTGAGCCGCCAAACTCTTTTCGCAGCGTGCCCTCGTCGGCTTTGGCTGGATCTGTCGCGCCCATCAGGTCTCGCCACGCTTTCACGGCAGTCTCTTTTTCAAGTGCCATGACCACGCAGGGGCCGCTCGACATGAATTCAGTTAGACCGGCGAAGAACGGCCGCTCGCTGTGAACGGCGTAGAAGCCTTCCGCTTGTCGTCGTGTCATGTGAATTAGTTTCAAGCCGCGGATCTTGAAACCGTTGTCAAGAATTCGTTGGACAATCGATCCTGTGTGTCCCGCTTTCACTGCGTCGGGTTTAATGATGCCGAATGTTAGGTTTGACATTTTACTTATCGTTTTTCGTTTGAAGTTCCCGTTTAGAGCTTCCGTTTAGAGTTCAAGCTTTAGCTTGCCTGTCAGGAGCAGCTAGAGGCTGAACTTGAACAACGTACCGTACGCTCTTTTTGTTTGTGCTCTTTGTGCTTTTTGTGGCTACAGTGCGTCTTTCATTGCTTGTCCGATATCAGCCGGCGACTTAACAACGTGAATTCCCGCTTCGTCGAGTGCCTTCATCTTCTCGGCCGCAGTTCCCTTGCCGCCGGCGATGATCGCGCCGGCGTGGCCCATGCGTCTTCCGGGCGGCGCCGTTTGTCCTGCAATGAACGCGACAATCGGTTTAGTCACATTCGCTTTCGCAAACGCCGCGGCCTCTTCCTCCGCGGTGCCACCGATCTCGCCGATCATCACGATCCCGATCGTCTCGTCATCAGCCTGGAAGAGACGCAGTGCGTCGACGTGCGTTGTACCGACGATCGGATCGCCGCCGATACCAATTGCGGATGACTGGCCCAGTCCGAGGGCCGTAAGTTGTCCGACCGCTTCGTAAGTCAACGTTCCGGAGCGCGAAACGACCCCGATGTTTCCTTCGCGATGAATGTGTCCGGGCATGATTCCGATCTTGCACTTGCCTGGAGAGATGATGCCGGGGCAGTTTGGTCCAATCAGTCGCGTGGGTTTGTCGCTCAGGTATTCTTTGACCTTCACCATGTCGAGTGTCGGGATTCCCTCGGTGATACAGACGATCACCGGAATACCCGCATCGGCAGCTTCCATCACTGCATCGGCAGCGAATGACGGAGGCACATAGATGACCGTCGCATTCGCACCTGCTTCTTTAACCGCGTCGGCGACAGTGTTGAAAACCGGGATTCCCTCGTGCGTAGTGCCACCCTTGCCCGGCGTGACACCACCGACGACGTTAGTTCCATACTCCACCATCTGCTTCGTATGAAACGTCCCTTCCTTCCCGGTGATTCCCTGCACAACCAGGCGCGTAGCTTTATCAACTAGAACGCTCAATGAATGCTCCTCGAAATGGATTGCTAAGATGTAGAAAGGCGGCAGTATAACAACGAGCAGGGATTGCACAAAGCGGACTTCCTGAGCCAACCCACCACAATTAAGAACTTTCGAATAACTATTTGAGATTCGTTTAAGGACTTCTTCGCGGACGTGGAGTTAAATAACGCATTCCAAGTTGAAGGACTTTGACGGCATGGTTGTTCCGGTCGTTGACTACCGTTATATTTCATCTTAGCTTCCGCACAGAGTCAAAGGAGGTTTAGGGTGAATATTAAGGTCGTGATCGAGGCAGGCGAGGATGGATATTTTGTAGCGCATGTTCCGGCTCTGAAGAGTTGCTGGTCACAAGGCAAAACTCGGGAGGAAGCATTGCAGAACATTCGCGAAGCCATCGATCTATATCTGCAACCAGAGCCGGAGGACATCAAGGATCGCGAAGTTGTGGATCTCGCAGTATGAAATTGCCGCTCCTCTCAGGCAAACAGGTGCTCGCAGCTCTGCGGCGCTTAGGATTCGAAGAAATTCATCGCAAAGGCAGCCATGTAAAGATGAAGCATCAGGATGGCAGAGTTATCGTTTTTCCTTATCACGATGAAGTAGATCGCTATACCCTTAAGGGGCGCGCTACGAGATGCAGAGATCGACGAGCGCGACTTCTTCAACCAGCTCTAACGATCAGCTCACACCAGGTCGAAGCGTTCGCCGTATTGTGGGACGTGGACGTTCCAGCCAAAACGTTCTTTGATGTGACCTGCCATCGCATTCGCGGCTTCGGGTTCGCCGTGAGTCAGAAATGTTTGACGCGGCGCGCCGCCCTCCATTCCCTCCAACCAGCGCAGAACCTCTTTCCAGTCGGCGTGTGCTGAGAAGCCACCAATCCGCACCGTGCGGCAACGCACCGGGACCCACTGTCCCAGAATCTTTACTTCCGGTTCGCCGTCGAGTATGCGGCGACCAGTTGTACCCGCGGCTTGATAGCCGACGAAAACGATCGTGGCGTCGGGATCCGGGACCATTCGCAACGCATGATGCAAAACGCGCCCGCCAGTCATCATTCCCGAGGCACTGACGATCACGCGTGCGCCTCGATCGTCGTTCAGCTTCTTCGACTCTTCTCGCGTTGAAGCTGTGTTCATCGAGTGAGTGCGCAACGGATGTTTCTGAGCAGCAAGAACGCTCGCGTACTCTTCATCATGTTCTTCCTTGCGTCTCGAGTACGCAGCCGTAGCCGCTGCTGCCATGGGTGAATCGACAGTCACCGGCAAAACCGGAATCGCTTTTTCATCTTCCAACTCGCGAATCAGGTAAACGATCTCCTGCGTGCGTCCGACTGCGAATGCTGGAATGAGTACGGGAGCCTTGCGTTCGGCGGCCTCGTTGATGACTCGCGCAAGGGCGACTTTCGGATCTTCGGGATCGTGCAGACGATCGCCATAAGTCGATTCAACCAGTAGATAGTCGCATGCGGGTGGCGACGACGGATCGTGAATAATCGGTTGATCGTAGTGGCCCAGGTCGCCGGAAAAGAGCACACGGATCGCGCGTCCGTCTGGTCCACCATGTTCCAATTCCAGCAACACCAGGCTCGAGCCGAGGATGTGACCCGCAATGCGGAAGCCGGCGCGAATACCCGGAGCGACTTCGCGCGCCTCACCCGTGTTCGCCACCGGCTCCAACAGCTCCAAAGACGCGTAAGCATCTTTTTCTGTGTAAAGGGGAAGCGCGGGAGTGTGTTTGGTCAGCTTGTGACGATTGCGATAGTCGGCATCTTCTTCCTGCAAACGTCCGGAGTCGGGCAGCATGATCTTCAAAAGATCCGCGGTGCCGCGCGAACAGTAAACTGGACCATGAAACCCCTGGCGAACGAGGCGTGGCAAATAGCCGGTGTGATCGATGTGCGCGTGGGTAATTAAGACGGCATTGAGCGTTCGCGGATCGAATGGCGGCTCCTGCCAGTTGCGCTCCCGAAGTTCTTTCAGACCTTGAAAGAGACCGCAATCAACCAGTACGCGTCCTCTGTTTGTATTCACGAGGTACTTCGAGCCAGTGACAGTACCTACACCACCCCAAAACTCGATTGTCGCCATCCGCGCTCCTCTCTGATCTGTGTCAATCGGGTTCGGATTAATCCGTCAGATCCGTGGCTAAGCTGCTGACGCAACAACCTTCTCAGCGGCATCTTTCATACCGTTCGCCACGGTAAAGTTCATCCCCGATTCACGAATGACTCTTTGACCTTCTTCGACGTTCGTTCCTTCGAGCCGAACGACAACCGGAACCTTCACACCCAGATTGCGCGCTGCTTCAACCACTCCGCGCGCCACCATGTCGCAACGCACGATCCCACCGAAAATGTTTATCAACACCGCTTTCACGTTCTCATCCGCGAGGAGAATTCGAAACGCAGCTTCGACGCGCTCCTGTGAAGCGCCGCCGCCGACGTCGAGAAAGTTTGCGGGCTCGCCGCCTGCGAGTTTGATAATGTCCATCGTCGCCATGGCAAGTCCGGCGCCGTTGACCATGCACGCGATATTGCCGTCGAGCTTAATGTAATTGAGATCGAACTTCGACGCTTCGATTTCGAGTGGTTCTTCTTCGTGCAGGTCACGAAGATCGAGAAAGTCCTTGTGACGAAAGAGGGCGTTGTCGTCGAAGTTGATCTTGGCGTCGAGTGCGATGAGACGATTGTCTTTCGTCAAAAGAAACGGGTTGATCTCGGCAAGTGAAGCATCGATCTGTTCGTAAGCCGAGTAGAGCGTCTGCATAAACTTCACTGCCTGGCCCACGAGCGCTGCGGGCAGGCCTAAACCAAACGCGAGTTTGCGTGCCTGGAAAGCCTGGAAGCCAACGGCCGGATCAATCGCCTCTTTCATGATTTTTTCGGGCGTGGTGGCAGCGACTTCTTCGATGTCCATACCGCCGGCTGATGACGCCATGAACACGTTTCGGCCCGAAGCGCGATCGAGCACGATGCCGAGGTAAAATTCTTTATCGATTGGAAGTCCTTCCTCAATCAACAACACTCTGACTTCTTTACCTTCGGGTCCGGTCTGGTGTGTGACGAGGTTCATACCGAGCATTTGCCGCGCGAGGTCACGCGCTTCGTCAGCGCTACGGGCGAGCTTGACGCCGCCACCCTTGCCACGACCACCCGCGTGAATCTGTGCTTTGACGACTACCAGATCGCCGCCGAGTTCCTTCG
>DASUPZ010000425.1:0-6825 GCA_036280855.1 Pyrinomonadaceae bacterium
AGTCCTCGGTTTCGCCCGCTCCCCGGCCTTCGGACCGTCGGCGCGCTGGTTTTCTTATGCGGCTGTTTGCCTGACTATTTATCACCTTCACTTTTTGCTTTTCGGTGTGTTTGTATTTCTTGGGATGTCGCAAAACTCAGTCGACCTCAGCATGGCGCTGGGCGTCGGAGCTTTCTTCAACCTGTTTGTGGTGCTTGCAGCCGTTTGTGCGATTATGGGGTTCGTTAGAATGACGAACCCGAGATAACGACTCGATGACTAAGAAACTGTTTGTCGTCGCCGCGCTAGCTGTCGTCGCCAGCGCGGCGGCTCTATTTTTAGCCGCATCGCCGAATGCTGCCACCAACGCTCCCAACGGTGGTCAGTTCATGCGGCAAAGAGGCGGGCGCTTCATGCTCGGCAACAAACCTTTCCGGTTTGTGGGCGCCAACGTCGCGTTGATGTATCGCGACGAAGATCGCGAGCGCATGCCTGAAACATTGCGCCAGGCGGCTCAGGCGGGGATGAAAGTCGTTCGCGTGTGGGCGTTCGGCGAAGGTGGTCCAAACGACGTCCGGCCGATGACCGATCTTGACGACTGGCCGCGGCATCACTCGTTCCGGTTCGCGCCCGGACAGTGGAACGAAGATGCCTTTGTGCATCTCGACAAAGTCATCGCCGAAGCAGCAAAGAACAACATCTACGTGCAGCTCTGTTTGACTAACTGGTGGCGCGACACAGGCGGCGTCACGCAGTACTTGCGCTGGGCTGGAATCAATGATGCCGCAGACGACAGTTTCAAGTTTGGCATCAACAACGAGAAGGCAATACTTTTTTACTCAAACCCTGAAACACGGCGGCTCTATCGCGAGCACCTGGAAAAACTTGCAACTCGTCGAAACACGGTCACTGGCGCGCTTTATCGCGACGATCCAACGATCTTCGCGTGGGAGTTGATGAACGAAGCACAGGTGATCACCGGGCGTTGGGCCGAGCGGCGTGCGTGGTTTGCGGAGATGAGTGCCTATCTTAAATCGCTCGATCCGAATCACATGGTCACACCCGGCGCGTGGGGTTATCGCTCGTCGTCCGAACGGCGTGAGTGGTTGGCTGATCATGCGATACCTACGATCGATTATGCCGACGTGCACAACTATCCTCGCGACGATCACGACAGTTTCGTCGACTCACCGGCTGCGTTGAAGGACTTTATTGAAAACCGCGCTGCGGCTGCGTACTCTTTGAAGAAACCTTTGGTGTTGGGCGAGTTTGGAATGGGTGTTCACGGGCACAACGGTGCGTCGCAGCTTGAGTGGTTTAAGGCGTTGTTTGACGGCACTGCGAAGGCCGGAGGTGGAGGCGTGATGTTCTGGATCCTCACGCCGGATGCGCGCCGCGGTTATGGAGTTACTTACTCGACGCCACGCGATAAGGAGTTGCTGAACGAGGTCGCACGGGCGTCGCAGATGTTTGCAGCGATGCAGTCGGCGGAGATTCCGTCGCAGGTGCAGGAAAGCGACCGGCACTTGATTCCGCGACAGTTTGCGTGGACACGTCCGGAGGGTGACGCGGCGGCGCTGCCGCAGATGATCGTGAGGGAAGACAAGTCGATTCTTTACCAGTTCAAACCGCAAATGGCGAGTGCGCAGCGGTTTGAAAAAATCGGTGGTGGTCCGGGTTACATCTGGGGATCCGGGTCGGGATACCTGGAATACACGGTGCCGGAGCGGGCCGATCGTCGGCGGGTCAGCGAGATCATTGTGCGTGCACACATCCAACCGGTCTTGCCGACCGATTCGCCATTGGGGTTTGTCAAAACGCGCGTGACGCTTTTTGTTGAAGGATGGAATGGCGGTTCCCGGCTAGTCCCGGTCGAACCCGAAGGACAGCCGCTCATTCAGGAGTGGCGCTTAACCGGGCGTCTGCTGCGTTTACGTGCAATGCGCGGCGTGCCGCTAAAGATCCGTTTGGCCGTCACCCCCGAATCCGACTGGCTCTACGGCGTCAACGTCTCGAACTGGCCCGAAGGCTACGATTCAAAAGACGCCCGTCCGGTTGAAGTCGAGCTGCGGCACTGAATTAACCGCGGATACACGCAGAAAATCCGCGGATTTTTTCCGCGTTTATCTGTGTTCCAGCTCGTAGATTTTCGCCGACGGGACGTCGCCGAGTTTGAATTCTGCCGTGGGGGGCTGGTCGCGGAGGGACGAGATGATGGCGTCGTTGCTGAAGTAACGACGGCCGCGGGCGATGATCACGAAATCACCGGCGCCAAGTTGCTTTAACGCTTCCGGATCGGAGAGCGAGATGGAAACGAGATCCGTGCGGTTTGCACGCTCGGCGTAATACGATGCCAGCGACGGACTCTCACTCACCACCCGTGCGCCCGGGCGAGCGCGTCTTGCAATCTCACTCATTACGTCGCGCATGCTCGCATCGTAAAACTCATCGTGCGGGAAGTAGTAGCCGGCTCGTGCGTTCCCACCACCAACCGAGTTAGTAAACAAACGAAAGTGTGGCGCAGCCCGCACCGAGCTGATCACCGATCCGGCGATGACGATCACCGCAAGACACGCAGGCACGTACTCTTCCGCCCGCGAGCCAATCCGATTAGCAACCCAGCGACCCACAAACTGAATTCCCAACGCACTCGTGATCAGAACCGCCGGCAACACAGTTGTGTAGTAACGCGTAAACTTCCCACCCGGAAAACAGAAAGCCACGATCCACAACATGAACCAGAAGAGAATGAAGTAACGCCCGTCGCCAAGCTTGCGTCTGAACAACAGCGGCAGGCCAATCAGAAATCCGAGCACAGTCAGTAGCGGCAGCTTCACAGCCGTGAAGACAAAATAAAAGTAAAAGGGTACGCCGCTGAGCCAGTCGCTAAAACGTTGCGTGTAGAGTTGGCCCATGAATTCGTAACCGTCGTGAACGACGCGATTACCCCCGGCAAACAGGCCCATCTGACGCCACGTTTCGGGAAGCAGGACCGTCGGACTCAGCACGAGGAACACAATCCCCATGATCGCAAAAAACTTCAAAAATCTTATCTTACCCATGCGCCAACGCGTCTCTGGCAACTTCTGAAACATCCAGTAATAGCACACGCTGATTGCCAGCAAGTGCGGCAGGTACTTCGACGCGACCATCGCTCCGTACGATGCGGCTGTGGCCCAGTAGTATTTATCCGGATTCTGCTCAGTGCTTTCAGCGACGCGCTGCCCGCGCAACCAAAACACATTCGCCAGCAGGAAGAAGAAAAGCAAAAAGGTGTCTTCCTTGGCGACGCGATTGAAACCGATTCCGGATGGATCGAAGGCCCATAATGCAGCGCTGATCAAAGCTACCTCGACGCCGAAGAGTTCGGAAGCAATGAGAAAGATCAGCAGCGTGGTGAGTGCGCCGGCAATCGCGCCGGGCAATCGCAACGCTATTTCAGGCGCGATGCGATTCCCGGGCCGGGCTGCGACGAACGACGTGTTGTTCCATTTTTCAGCGACGATGATGGTTGCTGCCTGCAACGCTTTCATCAGCATCGGATGCTCGCCGTTCGCGCCTGTAAGTCCGTTGGCGCGATAGTCGGCGACGGCGTTGAGCTTGTTTAACTCATCTTCACTCAGAGCTTCGGCGCTGAGGCCATTCACACGAAAACCAAAACCCGCCACGATCAAAATGACGAGGGCAGTGAAAACGACTGTTCTACTGTTTGCTAACAGGCCCCGCCCGGCGAAGAGGTCCGGCCGTAGACCGGCTGTGACTATAGATTCAGCTTGTGCAGACATCAAAACGCGACAGGTTAGCTAAAATCGACAGGATTCACAAGATGGACCGGATTTACAGGAAAACTGCTATCTTGTACATCAAATTAGATCTTGTAATCCTGTGAATCAAACAGCCAATCACCCCCAACTTGCACGGCGGCTCGGACTATTCGACGCCACAATGATCGTTATGGGTGGCATCATCGGCTCGGGAATTTTTATGAACCCGGCGGTGGTTGCGCTCCAGGTCCGCACGCCGTTTCTGATCCTCGGCGCATGGATTGTAGGTGGTTTGTTTGCACTCGCAGCGGCGTTCATCTGGGCAGAGCTCGCCGCGTTGCGACCCGACGTCGGCGGGCAGTACGCGTACCTGCGAGAAGCGTTTCATCCCGGAGTCGCATTCGTTTATGGATGGGTGTTGCTGCTCGTGATTCAAACGGGCGGCATGGCCGCTGTCGCGGTGACGTTTGCACGTTACTTCACTGAATTAACTTACTTGCCGCTCTCCCATCCGCTGCTTGCCGCCATCGTGCTTGCCGTACTCACGTTGATCAATTGCCTGGGAGTGCGCGCAGGCAGCACTGTGCAGAGCGTTCTGATGGTGTTGAAGATCGTAGCCATTGCGGCCCTGGTAATTTGTGGGTTCCTGTTTGCGGAGGGAAGTACGACGACGACTGAAGGCCTACTCGATCGCCCAGTCTCAGCCGATCTCGTAACAGCGTTTGGCGCCGCACTCGTTCCCGTTATCTTTGCGTACGGTGGCTGGCAAACGGCGACGTTTGTCTCGGGCGAGATCAAAGAACCGCGAAAGAACCTGCCGCGCGGTTTGATCCTCGGCGTTACAGGTGTGGTCTTACTTTATCTCGCGGCAAACGTGGTCTACATCAGCGTACTCGGAACCTCAGGTCTCGCAGCATCATCAGCGCCCGCGTCAGAGGTGATGCGACGCGCACTCGGAGACTTTGGCGCGCGTGCGATCGCAGCGGGGATCGCGATCTCGACCGCAGGCTTTCTGAGTCAAAGCATGCTTACCGCGCCGAGGGTTTACTTCGCGATGGCGAAAGATGGACTGTTCTTCAAACAAGTCGGCACTGTCCACCCGCGAACGCGCGCGCCGATCGTCGCAATCGCGCTTCAGGGACTGCTCGCCATCGTCATCGCACTGCTCGGAACTTACGAACGCATTCTCAACTACGTCGTCTCCGTCGACGTAATCTTCTTCGGATTGACGGCGTGCTGCATCTTCGTGTTTCGCAAACGCGAAGCCAGGCACGACGGGTCGCCGATGACGAGAGTGCCGGGTCATCCGGTCACGACACTGCTCTTCGTCATCGTTTGCGCCCTCGTAGTAATCAATACCGTCTATCGTTATCCTGAAAACACTTTGATTGGACTTGCGATTATGGTCGCAGGTGTTCCCGCCTACTTGTTCTGGAGAGGGAGGAGCGAAAGGTGACGAAAGCGCGTGAGGTTATGGGTTCATCGTACATGAATTGGGCCAAGACCAGTTCAGTGGCGAAGTACAACCTCGCGACCAGCGGTCTATCAAACCTGCAGTTACGCGAGCTTCGTGTCTCCCTCGACGATCTCGAGATCACTAACGGCGGTTACGGTTATCGGCCGCTGATTGAACGGATAGCAACGCGATACCGCGTCGCAACGGATTGCGTCGTGACTGCGGCGGGGACAACGTTCGCCAATCATTTGGCCATTGCCGCGCTGATCAAGCCGGGTGACGAAGTGTTGTTTGAGCATCCGGCGTACGAGCCGATGCTTGCCCTAGTTCACTATCTCGGAGCGCAAGTGAAACGCTTTTCGCGGAAGTTTGAGAACGGGTTTCAGATCGTGCCGCAGGAGATTGAATCTCTCATCACGCGGCGCACTCGTCTCATCGTCATTACCAATCTTCACAATCCGAGCGGCGCTTTGATCGACGACTCGACGTTGAAACAGATCGGCGACATTGCAAAATGTGCAGGCGCGCGTGTACTTGTCGACGAAGTTTACATGGAGACGTTGTTTGAAGAGACGCCACGCACGTCTTTTCACCTCGGCAACGAGTTTGTTGTGACGAGCAGTTTGACGAAGGCGTTCGGGTTGAGCGGTCTGCGATGTGGCTGGATCTTTGCCGAACCCGAACTCGCGCATCGCATGTGGTTGCTCAACGATCTGTTTGCGGCGACGGCGGTTCACGCCGGCGAGCGTTTGAGCGTGATTGCTATGCAGCAACTCAAAGAGATCGGCGACCGCGCAAAACGATTGCTGGATCAAAACCGGCAGTTGCTGAACGAGTTTCTCGACACGCGTGAGGACCTGGAAGTTGTCAGGCCGGAGTTTGGGACCGTAATGTTCCCGCGTGTGCGGCGTGGAACTGCGGAAGAACTCTGTCGACTGCTGCGTGAGAGGTATGAAACGTCAGTCGTGCCCGGGAGTTTCTTCGAGATGCCTGCGCATTTCCGGCTTGGGATTGCAGGTGATACGGCGACGTTGAAAGCGGGACTGGAACGTTTAGGGCAGGCGCTTGATGGAGCCGTGGCGCACGATTAACCAGTCGTGGACTTGCTCGGCGGCCTCGATACCAACTCCTTCAGTCGTCATCCTGATCGGCGGTCCCGAAGGCCAGTTATCTTTCTTCAACATTGGACCACCGACGGCTTTGTAATAAACGCTGCCTTCGAATTTCTTGTTTCCGGTCTTCGGCTCAAACACGAAGATCTTGACGTCGAGATCCGGTGAGTTGAGAAAAATCGTCCCGTTCTGAAACTCGTCCACATCGAATTCCAGCAGCACGACGATCGACTCGCTTTCCTGTTTTGCACGCTTCACTGCCGCGTCACGTTTTACTTCCTCGATGGACGTTGCAGTGATGTTCGTCAATTCACCCAGCCGCTTCAGAAAGCTTGCGAAGATCGCGTCTTCACTTTCGAGGTGTTTTGACGAGACCTGCTTTCCGGCGATCACTGATACCTGTTGTTTCAGCTCGCGGGCGTTGTTTCTGGGAGTTGTTTCAGTATCGGTTTGCGGTGTGTTGACGGGCGTTTGAGTTGGCTTGGGAGTGCGGCGGCCTGATTGCGCAACGGTC
>DASUPZ010000426.1:0-3122 GCA_036280855.1 Pyrinomonadaceae bacterium
GATTATTTGAGGGCTGGGGAAATGGCGGGGGTTCGAATTTCCTGAATCAGGTTAAACAGGGCGTCGATGTCTACGGGCTTCGGGACGAGGGCGAGGTAGCCGACGGCCAGGGCGCGCTCCCGATCCTCTTCGCTGGCATAGCCGGAAATCGCGATTGCCGGGACTCCACTCATACCTGGAATCGCTCTCAACCTTGCCAGCAACTCGTAACCGTCAGTTTCGGGCATTCCAATATCGGAAATAATCAGGTTCGGACACTGCGCGGCGGCGCGCTCAATTGCTTCAGCGGCTGAGATCGCCGCCGCGACGTGCGCACCTTCACGCTCGAAGATCTTGCTCATCAGCAACAGTGTGTCCTGCGAGTCTTCCACTATCAACACCTTCAAACCCGCAACCGAAGGAACCTTTTCGTCCGGCGGTTCCGCAGCGACCTTCTCGACCATCGCCAGTCCCACGCGCAACGCAAAACGCGACCCTAGCCCCACTCCGCCAGAGTGTGCTTCGAGCTGACCGCCGTGCATCGTCGCAAGCGCATCGGCGATCGCGAGGCCGAGGCCTAAGCCGCCATGACGCCTCGAAGTAGAGCCATCCGCCTGTCGAAAACGATCGAACACATGCGGGAGAAAGTCAGGCTCGATGCCAATGCCTGTATCAACAACTATAAGCTGGGCGCACATGCCGTCGCTGGCCGTTGTGACAGTCACCTTTCCACCCGGTTCGGTAAACTTGATCGCATTTGAAACAAGATTCCATGCGATCTGTTGCAGGCGCACCGGCTCGCCCATCACCACCAGGCTCGTCGGCCACAGCGCCATCGACAATTCAATGTTTCGTGCAGACGCAGTAGCACGAACAGTCTCGACCGCAGCTTTGACGGCGACGTTCAGGTCAGTCGGCTTTGGTTCGAAGTGCAGCTTGCCGGTGGCGATGCGAGAAGTGTCGAGCAGATCGTCAATCAGTCGCGATTGAAGCCAGGCATTGCGCTCGATCGCGTCGAGTGCCTGCAAAATACTCTTCTCGTCAAGCGTTCCCGTTCGCAGCAACTTGATCCATCCAACCACGGGCGTCAGCGGTGTACGCAGCTCGTGAGAAAGCGTGGCGAGAAATACATCCTTCGCCCGGTTAGCGTCCGCAAGCTCGACGTTGAGGCGCTGGAGTTCGGCGGTGCGCTCCTCGATTCGTCGTTCCAGATCCATGTTCAGCTGCTGCAGGTCAGTGCGTGCTTTCTGTTCGGCAAGCATCAGCCGGCGGTGTTCGACGCCTCTGCGAATCGTGTGCTTCATGCTTTCGATATCGCAGGGCTTGACGAGATAGTCGTAAGCACCTTCCTGCAATGCAGCGATCGCTGATTCGACAGAAGCAAAACCGGTAAGCACGACGGAGATGGTCAACGGAGCATGACGCCGGATCTGGTTCAAAACAGAAAGGCCGTCGCCGCCTTCCATGTGTAAATCGGTGAGCACCAGATCATAATCGCTCGTATTGATGAGCGTGATCGCTTCGTCACCACTCGACGCGGTGTCGACGATGTAACCTTCCTTTTCCAGGATCGCCGCCGTGGTGATGCGCAGGCTTTCTTCGTCGTCGACGACGAGCAATCGCGCTTCACTCGAGAGCGGAACGAAGGCGCCGCCGCTGTCGAACGGGGAATCGTTTTGCTGGTTGGACAAGTTGCTCATTTACCCGACTGTTTCGACTCCCCTTTCGCATCCTCCAGAACGGGAGAGTCAACCTGAAGCACTATGCTGAAAACTGTTCCGCGACCAACCTCGCTGGTCACTTCAACGCGCCCACCATGTTGCCGGACGATGTCCTGCGTCACCCACAATCCGAGGCCTGTTCCCTTCTTGCCGGTAGAAAAGAATGGATCGAAGATCCGGTTGAGATCGTCCTCGGCGATCCCGACGCCGCTGTCGCTGAGCTGGACCACGATCGAGGGTTGCAGCGCCTGTTCGTAACGGAAAGTGGAAATCGTTATCTCACCCTCGCCTTCAATCGCCTGCTGTGCATTGATAATAAGATTGAGAAAAACCTGTCGCAACTGATCTGCGCGAGCCCTGATCCGCGGCAGCGACTCGTCCAACGACTTTGTAAGCCGGATGCGCAACTGGCGCATCTTCTTTTCCATCAGGACGAGGGTCTCTTCGAGTAACTGGTTTACGTCGACCCAATCAACTTCACCCGGCCGCCGCGCAAAACCAAGCATCTGCCGGATGATGTGCGAAACTCTTTCGGTCTCTTTTCTCGCGATTTCGAGAAAGCGCGCGTTCTGATCGCCTTCCGAATTCCCCTGCATCAGGTACAGCGCATTCTTGATCGCTTCGAGCGGGTTGTTTACTTCATGAGCGATCGAAGCAGCGAGACGTCCGACAGCCGCCAGCTTTTCGGATTCAAATAACTGTTGCTCCACGCGACGGCGCTCGAGCTCGCGAATCTCCGTCAGATCGTGAAGGATCGAAACAACAGCAGTTACCTGCCCGGTCGCATCCAGAACTTCACGCGCAGTGATCTCCATCGGCAACGCCCGCCCATCTTCGGGATCGAGCAGCTCGATCTCAGCCTGGCGGCCTGTTTCCGACGCCGAGGCCAGGCCTGAGATAAACGACGTGAGCTTTACGGCATTTGCGCGCACTGCCGCAGCGGCCGACCGGAAAGAATCATTCTCCTGAAACAACAGCTCCGCGCGCCGGTTGAACAAAATAAAGTTGCCCGCTGAATCGCACACGACGATCGGATGGCCCACGTTTTCGATGATCAGATCGAGGCGATCGCGCTCGCGACGCGATTCTGCCTCGGCCCGTTGCAGCTTGTCGAAGTTTCGGGCCAGCTCCTCGTTTGCTTCGCGCAGGTCAGTCACGTCGCGGAAGATCGATACAAGGCCGAGCGGCTCGCCGCGCGCGTTTGCGGCGGGAGTTGAGATTACTTCAAAGTGGATGTCAGAACCCTCGATCGGATCGACGAGAGTGATGTCTCTTTGAATTACTTCAGACGAAGAAACTGTTGCGCTTGAAAGATAAGCTGAGAAAAGCAGATCGTTCATCTTCAACGCGCGGCGTTTTCCTTCACCAGCATTGGCGGAACCGCTAAACAGTTCTTCAGCGCGACGGTTCTGAAGCAGTATC
>DASUPZ010000427.1:0-7942 GCA_036280855.1 Pyrinomonadaceae bacterium
ATTGAAGCACGCAGCCCGAACGATGATGAGGGAACTTACCGGTTGTTTTTTGGCGGCTCATTCGAACCGATCTTCGGTGGTCCTGAGATTGCCGAGGCTGAGGAGCCGGCTCCCACACCAACTCCACGTACAGGCAGGCGCGTATCGTCCGTCGGTGCACGTATCGAAGAACCGGCGCCCCCTGTAACAGAAGTCGCCGCAGCGCCAACACCGGAACCGACGCCCGAACCAACACCGGAAGCGAAGCCGGTCGAATCGCCATCGCCTGAGCGAGAGAAAGCGGCCGAAGCTGAAACTGCGCGGCCGCCCGCGTCCGCGAGAAATACTCGAACGCGCCGGCCTCCTACACGCCGCACGCCGCCAGCACCGAAGCCCGCACCGGAACCTAAAACCGAAGCCGAGCCCGCACCTGAAGTTGGACCACGGCTCGTGATCGAAACCAGCGACGGGACGTTAATCAATCGTTCGATGAGTACGGTGAGACGTGTGACGGTTGAGAATGGTCAGGTCGTTGTGGTGGGACGTGACGGAAAGATCGAACGCATCCTGCTCTCGAACGTCGTCCGCATGTCAATCTCTCCGTAGTTCAGGTGCAAGTTCAGTTCAACCTTTAGGTTGGTTCTCGTCGAAGACAAGCTAAAGCTTGAACTCTGAACGGCTCCTGAAGTTACCTACCTGCCTTTAAGGTCGCCAGCCTGTCGCGAAAGTTAGGCAAATCCGCGGCGTTGGGATCGACCTTCTCGAGTTTTGCAATCGCATCTTCCGCGGCTTTGGCGTCGCCCTTCAGCAACGTCGCATGCGATAGTCCCGCAAGCACCATCACGTCATCTGATTTCATCTCCATCGCAGTCTTGTACCACTTCACTGCAGTGTCGTAATGGCCGGCGTCGAGGTTTGCAACGCCCAGCATCAAGACGGTCTGGTAATCCGTGGGCTTGAGCCGGTTGGCTTTCAGGAGGAATTCGATCGACTTATCGTACATCTGAATCTGGTAATACAGGCGAGCGGCTTTAAACTGCGCGTCGAAATTGTCAGGTTCGGTTTTGGCCTGCTCAAGTTGAGCGGCAACATCTGCCCGCACGGCTTGTGGATCGCGGGTGTCCTGCCCCGCGAGAGGCGGATGATCGGCAGGCATTTGCTGTTGCGTGGCCGCCGTCTGCGGCATCGCCATTTTCTGGGTCATCGAACTGGCAAACATGAAGCCCACGATGAAGCCCAGGAGGATTCCGATAATTGCAAAAAGAAGATTTTCTCTCGACATGATGTCTCTACTTGTTACTACCTGCCGCCAACTTCTTCGCTTCGTTAATACGCTCAGTGATTTGATTCGCGAGTTCCGAATTCGGAGGAACCTGCTTCAACACGCGTTCCCAGTAGCCGGCCGCCTTCTTATAATCTTTAGCCTGAAAAGCGGCGCCGCCGGCAAGCTGGAGCGCCTTCGCATTTTCCGGATCAACTTGCAGTGCCTTGTCGATTAGCTCCTTCGGCCGTCCTTCAAGACTGCGGCCACCGGCCATAGCAGCGGCAAACGCATACTCGGCCCAGAGGTCTGCATCCTTTGGCGAAAGCTCTGTCGCTTTCGCATAAGCACCGGCTGCTTCTCCGAATCGCTCCATTGAGCTGTAAGAACGAGCGAGCATGGTCCAACCCTGCGCGTCCGACGGGTTCTCCTGCAAACGTTTCGCAAGTGCGGCAACGTTAGCTTCGATCTGTTCCTGCGTACGCTCGGCCGGCGCTGGACCCGTCGCCCGGGGAGCTATCGTCGGCTCAGCTTCATTCGTGATCGCCTTCGGATTTCCGACGTTCAGATAAAAGACGATCGCGGCGACAGGCAATACAATCGCTATCGCGTACGCTGTGCTTCGCGCGCTCGCAGAAACTGTTTTCGGTTTCGTTTTGATCGTCGACGTGTCGTCCAGTAGACGTCGCTGGATCTCCTCGCGATCCTGCGCATACTGTTCCTGGCTGGTTATTCCGTTTTGCAGATCGGCTTCAAGCTCCGCAAGCTGATCGCGATAGACCGCGATATTTGCGTTCCGTCTTTCATCTTCAGTTTCACGCTCCGACGCGTCGGAGCGTTGAAGAATGGGCGGCAGGATGAAAGCGAGTGCGAAGAGAATGAAAGCCGCGCAGATCACCCAGAAGAGAGTCATGCAGTTTCCTTTCCGGATGCGGCGAGCAACTCCTTTGCGCGACGCCGGTCCTCATCGGTCAGCGGCTGTTCAGCAATCGAATCGCGTCGCTGTCTGATGTAGCGGAAGAGCAGAAATAATCCGAGCAGTAAAACGAGAAAAGGTCCAAACCAGAGTAGATAAGTAGCCGGCGTGACGCGTGGCTTGTAAAGAATGAAGTCGCCGTAACGTGCCGTCAGAAAGGTTACGATCTCTTCGTCGCTCTTGCCCGCACGCATCTGCACGCGGATCTCGCGGCGAAGATCTTCTGCGAGTCCGGCGGGCGAATCGGCGAGAGTTTGGTTCTGGCACTGCAGGCAACGAAGTTCATGCGAGAGCTTGCTGAGCCGTCGCTCGATCTCGGCTTCGGTCGGCGCCTGGGCATTCGCTACGAGCCCGGTCAACAGGCAGAGCGTTAAAACTGAAAGCAGACGAGTGCGCGTCATTTTGTTGTCCCCTGACGATTTAATTCCTGCACCAGGGGGAGAACTTTTGTAGACCACACATCGGGAGACAACGGACCCACCTGTTTGAATCGAATCGTGCCGTTTTGATCGATGAGATAAGTTTCGGGCGCGCCGTAAACTCCGTAATCGATCGCGACGCGTCCATCAAGATCGACGGCGCTCACGACGTAGGGATCGCCGAGCTCCTCTAACCACGCGACGGCGTCTTCGGTCTTGTCTTTGTAATTCAATCCGTAGATCGGGGCGACTCCTGAACGCGCGTACTCGAGTAGCCATTCGTGTTCGTCACGACAGCCGACGCACCACGATGCCCAGACGTTCAGCAACCAGACCTTGCCGCGCATGTCTTCCGATGAAAAGGTCTTTGCGGGATCTTTGAGTTGTGACAGGCGAAACGTTGGAGCTGGTTTGTTGAGTAGAGCCGACGGCAGTTTTGTGTCGGGATCGCGTCGCAGGCCGACCGCCAGAAAGACGACGAGAACGAGAAATAAGCCGAGTGGAATTAAGTAACGTGCCACAGATTTAATTTCTAAGATTCAGTTTGGACCCGGGCGGTGACGGTTGCCGGCACTTCGGTCGCTTTGACCCTCGCTTTGGCCTCACGTTCTTTTCGCGCCGCGAGCGCGTAGCGTCGATCGCTGAGCGCGAGGCCGCCGCCGAGCGCCATCAACAGCGCTCCACCCCAGATCCAGCCGACGAAAGGTTTGTAGTAAACACGCACGCTCCATGCGCCGTTGCCTACCGGTTCGCCAAGCGAAACGTACAGATCGCGAAACAGCCCGGTGTCGATGGCGGTCTCAGTCATGACGTCGCCGCGCGCATTGTAGCTGCGCTTCTCCGGATACATTCTTTCGACTTCCTGCCCGTTGCGACTCACGATCACTTCGGCGCGGGCTGCCTGGTAGTTTGGACCAGTCACATTTGTCGCCCCGTTGAATTTGAACTCGTATCCGCCTGCGTTGATCGTGTTGCCGCGCTCCATGCGCACGTCCTGTTCCGACTGGTAACCCGTAACCATCGTCACGCCGATAACGAACACGGCGACGCCGAGATGCGCTACCTGCATGCCGTAGTAACTTCGACTCTGCGTCCGCAACTTTTGAACCGTCGTGAGCTGTCCGGAAGTCACGCGAACTCGTTCCCAAAGATTCAGCACGATCGTGGCGACGATCCAGATCGCCAGCATCCATCCTAAACTCGCCAGCCATTTCCACTGGCCGAACAAAAACGGCAACGCAATCGCACTCACGACGCTGATCACAAACGCCCAGCGCAATCTCTTCGCGAGTTCGGGCAGGCTAGCTTTTTTCCAGCGCGCGATTGGTCCAACACCCATCAGAAACAGCGCGGGCGCCATCAACGGGCCGAAGACGAGATTGAAGTAAGGCGGACCAACGGAGAGCTTGCCCCATCCGAGTGCATCGACGATCAACGGATAAAGCGTGCCGAGCAGCACCGAGCCGGCTGCCACAGTCAGTAGCACGTTGTTCGACAGCAAAAACGATTCGCGCGACACCACTTCAAACTTGCCGCCGATTCCGACTTCTTTCGCGCGCCACGCGTACAGCAACAACGAGCCGCCAATCACGATGACGAGAAAGGCGAGTATGAACACGCCGCGTTTTGGATCTGCTGCAAAGGCGTGAACTGAAGTAAGCACGCCCGAGCGAACGAGAAACGTTCCCAAAAGGCTCAATGAAAACGCCGCGATCGCGAGCAGCACGGTCCAGCTTTTGAAACCTCCGCGCTTTTCAGTGACTGCCAGTGAATGGATTAACGCGGTGCCGACGAGCCACGGCATGAACGAAGCGTTTTCAACCGGATCCCAGAACCACCAGCCGCCCCAGCCGAGCTCGTAGTAAGCCCAGTAACTTCCCAACGCGATGCCGCAGGTAAGAAACATCCACGCGACGGTGGTCCACGGACGTGACCAGCGTGCCCACGTTGCGTCGAGCCGTCCACCGATGAGTGCTGCAATCGCAAACGCAAACGCGACGGAGAAACCAACGTAACCCATGTAGAGCATCGGCGGATGGGCCACCATGCCTGGATCCTGGAGCAGTGGATTCAAGTCGCGACCGTCGACGGGCACGGGAAAAATACGCGTGAACGGGTTTGAAGTAAGCAGCATGAAGAGGAGAAAGCCCGCGCTGATTATTCCCATCACGCTTACGACACGCGCAACCATCTCTTCGGGAAGGTGACGGCTGAAAAGCGTTACGGCCGCAGTCCAGAGTGCGAGCATCAACGTCCACAAAAGGAGCGAGCCTTCATGCGAGCCCCAGCTTGCCGCGAGACGATAGTGCAGAGGCAGTTGTGAATTTGAGTTTGTCGCGACGTTCAGAACTGAAAAGTCGTTAGTAATAAACGAGTAGGCAAGGCAGCCGAAAGCGATCGTGACAAAGACAAACTGCGCCTGGCCCGTGGGGATTGCGAGCGCCATCCACGTCTGGTTGCCGCGCGACGCGCCGATCAATGGGAGCGTCGCCTGGGTAAGCGCGAGCAGGAGAGCGATTGCTAATGCGAACTGGCCTATTTCAGGGATCATTTTTAGCCACAGATAAACGCGGAAAATACGCGGATTCGTTAATTGCCGACGACGGTTTTTGAAGCTTCTTTAGCGTGCTTCGCCTTGTCGATTGCTTCGCCTGCTTCGGGTGGCATGTAGTTTTCATCGTGCTTGGCGAGCACTTCGTCAGCCTGGAACACGCCGTCGGAGCCGATGCGTCCCTGTGCGACGCAGCCGCGGCCTTCTTTGAATAAGTCGGGGAGTATGCCTTTGTAGACGACGGGGATGCTGTGTGCTGTGTCAGTCACAGTAAACCTGACAGTCAGGCCATCATTCTCACGTTTGATTGTGCCCTCCTCGACCAGTCCACCGATACGAAACGTTCGATTGACCGGCGCCTCTTTGGCTGCGACCTGAGTAGGGCTGAAAAAGAAGACAAGATTGTTGCGGAACGCGTTCGTAACCAGGTAGGCGGCGATCGCGAGTCCCGCTAATGCGACGGCGATGAAAGTAATGCGTTTATGACGACGTTTCATTTGCGCTCTCTCTTAAGACGGAAGCAGGTACCGAGTTGGATGCCGACTGTTGTTGAGCGAGAGTTTTCTTTCGATGCTTCAAGCTCCACACTTCCCAGACAATCGCGATTAGTGAAAACAGGTACGATCCCCAGACGTAGAAACCGTAACCGCCCATTGATAGGTCAGGCCAGTTCATGATTAAACTCCCACCTCCGCGAAGCGGGATGCATTTTGCTCCCGCTCCAGAATAATGCATCGCAAGCGTATGAGCACTACGGCCACCGAGTAGAGCCAGCACGCCGCGAGCATGATCAACATCGCCGCCATCATGATCGGAGCGATCGTCGGTTTACCGAGCAGGCGAATGGATGCGCCCTGATGCAGCGTGTTCCACCATTGGACGGAGAAATAAATGATCGGGATGTTGATAACGCCGACGAGGGCGAGCACGGCGCCTGCGCGATCGGCGCGTCGCGGATCGTCAATCGCTGACTGTAGTGAAATGAATCCGATGTAAAGAAACATCAGGATAAGTGTTGACGTCATGCGCGCGTCCCACGCCCACCACGTGCCCCACGTCGGTTTACCCCAGAAGGCTCCGGTTACGAGTGAGATCGCAGTGAACATCGCGCCGGTCGTTGCGATCGCAGTCGCCATCATCGACGCGAGACGCGCGTTGAACGCCCAACCGATACCGGCGTAAAAAGCCATCACCAGGTAGAGAAACATTCCCATCCACGCGGCGGGTACGTGAATAAAAATGATCCGGTAGGCGTCGCCTTGCTGGAAGTCGGTGGGTGCGATGAAAAAGCCGACGAACATGCCGGCGGCAAACAGCAATGCCGCCGGAATGGCGAACCAGGGGATCATCTTGCCGGCGAGCGGGTAGAACGTCGCAGGGGATGCGTATTTATAGAGGTTCATGATCTTGAAACCCGAATTTTATAGGTCGTATAGGTCCTATCGGACCTATTCTTACTCCAACGAAATTCTCAACGCGGCGGCCGCGGCCCAGGGGGAGAAGAGCAGCGACACGATTGCAAACGCTCCAAGCAGCGAAATGTGCGGCGCGGGACTTGTGCCCATGATGCTCGCCTCAACCGCGCCTGCACCGAAAATCAACGCCGGAATGTACAGCGGCAACACCAGTATCGAGATCAAAACGCCGCCGCCACGCAATCCCAGCGTCAACGCCGCTCCAATCGAGCCGATCAAACTCAGCACCGGCGTGCCTATCAATAAACTCGCAAACAGCAGCCAGAGAGTTTCCCGGCTAAGATCAAATTGGACTCCCACGAGAGGCGCAACCAGCACGAGCGGCACTTCTGCGACGATCCAGTGCGCGAGTGTCTTCCCGAGTACGACTAAAAACAACGGCTGTGGCGTCAATAATAACTGTTCCAGCGTCCCATCATGATAGTCGTTGGAAAACAATCTTCCCAGCGACAGCATCGACGCGAGCAGTGCAGCCACCCAAACAACACCCGGCGCGATCGTCCGCAACAACTGCGTCTCCGGTCCGATGCCAAGCGGAAAGAGACTCACAACGATCACGAAGAAGAACACGGTCGAGAGCATGTCGGCGCGGCGACGCCACGCCAGCGTCAGATCGCGCCAAACGATCCAGCGCAACATCGATAAGCTCGAAGGTGCGTTCACGTTGTGAGTTCGAGGCGTTTGGTCAGGCCTGCCGATAACTCCAGTTCCTGATGTGTTGCGACAAGGGCAATGCCGCCGCCCGCCAGGTGGTTTTCAATCAAAGATCTAATAAGGCCAACGGCGCCTTTGTCCAACGAGGTCAGGACCTCATCCAGCAGCCAGAGTCGGGTGTTGCAAACGAGCAATCGCGCCAGCGCCAGTCTTCTTCGCTGTCCTTCTGACAAGAGCCGTGCCGGGAGCAGTTCTCGACCGGCGAGACCCATTTGTTCGAGAGCACTGCGAGCGCGTTCTTTGCTGATTTCAAGGCCATTCAGCGCATTCGAGATGCGCAAATTTTCAACCGCACTGAGCTCGTCTTTTACGCCATGACGATGGCCGAGGTAAGTGACTGCCGTGAAATATTCCTCAGCGAGCGTGCGAATGTTCGCACCGTTCCACTTGACCTCGCCTTCGGCCGGCGCGAGGAGTCCACACAGGATTCGCAGCAAACTGGTTTTGCCGCTGCCGTTTGGTCCGGTGAGTTGAACGAAGGTTCCTGGAGATGCCGCAAAGTTGATCCCGCGGAACAGGCGGCGGTCTCCACGCACACATCCGAGCTGACTGACCTCTAAGATTTTC
>DASUPZ010000428.1:0-4207 GCA_036280855.1 Pyrinomonadaceae bacterium
ATGTGAAGGTGAATGGACAGCCGCTTGTTAACACGAAGACGTACACGTTGACCACCACGAGCTTTGTGGCGCTTGACGGCGGCGACGGTTATTCGATGCTCAAGAATGCGAAGGTCGTGATTGCGCCGGACCAGGCGCCCATCGACGTTGACGTTGTAAAGAAAGCAATCACGTCGGTGGCGGCGATTGCGCCGAAGGTTGAGGGACGGATTAAACGTCTGGACACGGCGGGTAAAGCGAGCACGGATTGTAAATAAGTTCAGAGTTCAAGCTTTAGCTTGTGCCGGCGGCAGCCTAAAGGCTGAACTCTGAACGCGCGCGATAGCTTTATGGACGACGATCCAACAGCCGCGAGACGTTACGAAGCGAACCAGCTTTTTCACGAAGCATACGAGGCGCAGCTTGCACACGACTACGAGCGAGCCATCGAACTCTACAAACGCTCGATCGAGACTTACCCGACTGCCGAGGCCCACACTTTTCTCGGTTGGGTCTACAGTTTTCAGAAGCGTTACGACGAGGCGATTGAAGAATGCCTCGAAGCTATTCGCGTAGACGAAACTCTCGGCAATCCTTACAACGACATTGGCAGTTACATGCTGGCGAAAGGCGATCCGTACGGCTCGGTGCGCTGGTTCAAACGAGCCCTCCTCGCTCCGCGTTACGAGTCGTACGCGTTCCCGCATTTTAACCTCGGCCGCGTTTACGAAACGCGTCGAAGGTTTCTCGAAGCCGCAAGGCATTACGGCCTCGCACTGGAGCAGAAGCCCGACTTTACAGAAGCGGCGGTCGCGTTGAGGAGAATGCAGACGCGGCTCAATTAACTCTCCTCTTTCTTAATGGCGATCTTCTTACCCTTTTCATCCACGGCAACGTAGATCACTTCAGCTTCGGTCACGCGCACGCGTTCACTTTTCCCGAGTCGCTCAACCTCGACGATCACGCGCACAGTTATCGACGTAGTGCCGACGCGTTCTGTCTCCGCATAAAAACTCACGAGATCGCCGACGAAAACCGGCTTGTGAAAGATGACTTCCTTCATGGCCACGGTCACAAAGCGGCTCATGCCCGTGTGACGATGCGCTTCAATCGCGCCGGCCGTGTCGATGTAGCTGAGTATGACGCCGCCGAAAATCGTTCCCTGGGAATTTGTGTCGCGCGGCAATAACGTGATGCGTATCGCGGGGTCGTTGTGGTCCTGCATGCCGGCTATCCTAAATCGTTTCGTAAATTAGCGGCGAGTTGTTGGGTGGTCCACTCAGTGATCGTGTCTTTGAGTTCATCGAGTCGCTCGTCGAAGAAGTGGCCCACGCCCGGTATGACAACCAGTTTCACCGTCGTGCTCTTCTCGATCTCCGTCGCAAACTTCCGCAACTCCTCAACATCGCCAAACTCATCATGTTCACCCTGCACGAGGAGCAGGGGCTTGTGACAGGCCGTGAGAAACTCGAAGTCGTACTTCTGAAGCGGCGTGCCAAGCCCGATGAGGTACGCGACGCGCGGATCGTGAATGCCTACTTCCAACCCGACTCGAGCTCCGAAGGAGAAACCGCAGACAACAATTCTTAGACCAGGATACTGTTTCGATAGATAGTCGAGCCCGAAGCGCACGTCGTTCACTTCGCCACGTCCTTCGTCGTGTACTCCCGTGCTTTGACCGACACCACGAAAGTTTATTCGCAACACGGTAAGACCCGCGTTGTTTAACCCCGCAGCAGCACGAAACACTACTTTGTTGTGCATCGTGCCGCCCCCCAGCGGATGTGGATGCAGGACAAGAGCGACCCCCTTCGGCGGACCTTCAGGCTGTTTGAGAATTGCTTCTAACTGGCCGTGCGCTGCGGGGATGAAAAGATTTCCGGCTGGATACATCGAAATTTTGCAGAAAATATAGGTCCTATATGTCCTATAGGACCTATATTCGCGCCAAAGCGTAAGCGTTATTCCTCTTCCTCGGCCATGCTTTCGGATTCGCCGCCTTCACCCTCAACACCCAGGCTCCCCATTGATTCCGTAGCTGGGCTCTCAGTAGCTGGTGCTATGGAAGCTGGTGCTGCTCTTTTAGTGCCTCGCTTCTTCCCACCTTTCCGACCGGCAGCCTTCTTCGTGGTCTTCTTTGCCGACTTCTTAGTGGTCTTTGAAGCTTTCTTCGCCGCCTTGCCGCCGCCCTTCCTGGTCGACTTCTTCGCTGACTTAGCTGACTTTTTGGCACCCCCTCGTCCTGCTGATTTAGACGCGCTCTTTTTGGCGCTCTTCTTCGCGCCCTTGCGGCCTCCTTTGCGCGCACCGCTGGACTTCTTGGTTCCCTTTTTGGCTGCCATCACCTTCGCTCCTTTTATGTGGTCTGAGTTTCGCCACCGTAGCAAAATAATCTACGACTGTCCACGATGTTTTCATTTGTTCACGTTGCGAAAACTCATTGAGCCTGCGTGGATCAAAAATCAAGAGTTGTGTAGACACACATCGACAGTTTCAGCTACAGTTAACTCGCTCTCCGACAACAAGTGGGACTGGCTAAAACAACTCGGAAAGGCTACCTCGATGCGAGACTATCACTCATCGTGCGCTTGGGCCGATTATCAGCCCTCAGTTTTCTACCTGAGCCAGATATTGTCTAATCAATCGGGCCATTCACCCGACCTCGCACCTGACAGCGAGGCCTTGCAGGCGAAGACTCAGGAACGAAGAACGGCGCTAGTGGTTGACGATGTGGCTGACGTGACAGAGATGCTTGCAGTGGTCCTGACTCACGCGGGCTACTCCGTCGTAACGGCAGCGTCTGCACCGGCGGCCCTCAATGCGGCCCGCGAACGACAGTTTGACGTCATAATCTCGGATATCGGCATGCCCGAAATGAATGGTTACCAGTTGGCCCGCGAGGTGAGAAAGTTGCCTAATTATCAAAGCGTTCCAATGGTGGCTGTTACCGGTTACTCCATGTTTGACGATAAGGAACGGTCCACAAACGCCGGCTTCAATGCTCACATGACTAAACCGATCGATCCGCGAGCGCTACTCGACCTGATCGATAGCCTCTGAGGGATAACATCGAGAGACAGTCGAGCGATTGATGACGATCTCCTCCGGCATACTCGCCAGGTTCCAGTCTGATAAAGCCATTCGAGTCCTTCAGTTCCTTGCCGGCGTGATAGCCGTCGGCATTATCTTCTGGCAACTTCAGTTTTCCACTAACGCGATCTGCTGCGGCGACTACGATGGTTACTATCACGTCAAGTGGAGCCGCGACTTGTGGGACTCCATAAAGAACGGGTCGTTTCCGCCGCAGTTTCCCTGGCTTCCTCTCACCACGCTGAACCCAAACGACTATGTGGACCACCATCTGCTGTTCCACATCTTTCAAATACCGTTCGTTGCGGGTTCGGACGCACGCCTCGGAGCCAAGATCGCGACGGCGTTATTTGCCTCGCTTGCGGTCCTGGCCTGCTACTGGCTGCTACTGCGTTATCGCATTCGGTACCCGCTCGTCTGGTTGATAGCGTTGCTGGCGTGTGCCGCTCCGTTTCTCTTTCGGATGAACATGGCCAAGGCGCCGCCGTTCGCAATCATCTACCTGGTTATCGCGATTCACCTGTTTTTCCAGAGGAAATACTGGCTGTTACTGCCGCTCTCGCTGATTTTCACCTGGACGTACGATTTGTTTGTGCTGCTGCTGATGGCGACCTTCTTTTGGGTTGTGACCGTGGCAATCACCGAGCACAGTCTTGCGTGGCGTCCGTTGTTGTATGTGCTGATCGGGTGTACCGCGGGCCTCGTGATCAATCCCTATTTTCCCGAGAATCTTCAGCAGTTGTGGGAACACATCACGATCAAACTCACTGCTTCGGAGTTCAACACGAAAGTCGGATGGGAATGGTATCCGTACGACTCGTGGGAGTTTCTCGGAAACACCGCTGTTGCGTGTATCGCGATGCTGGTGGGCTACATCGCTTTCGAACCTTCTGAACGCAGGCGAACGCCTTACACGATCTTCTTTTTGCTGCTCTCGACCGCGCTCATGATCATGACGGCGCGCTGGAAAAGAATTGCTGAATACTGGCCGCCGATGGCGATTCTGTTTGCCGCGTTTTCTCTGAAACCGTGGCTCGAAGGTTATCGCCCGTATCTCAGCCGCCTGCCTGCACACGTGCTGGAAGAGCTCAAGCCGTTTCTGGATCGCGAAGGCGTTCCTCCTCAATCCGAGGATGAC